>JAPOZE010000650.1 GCA_026706225.1 Acidobacteriota bacterium | reverse complement strand
TCCACCTGGAGGCCATTCGGTTTACCCGGGAGGGATACTCCCTGATTCTGATCGGCCATCCGGGCCACGACGAGGTCGCCGGGACCATGGGCGAAGCCCCCATGCACCTGGTCAGTTCCGTCCGGGATGTCGAAAACCTGCAGGTCTCCAATCCCGACAAGGTGGTCTATCTGACCCAGACCACCCTCAGCCTGGACGATACGGCTCAGATCGTCGAGACCTTGCGAGCGCGCTATCCTCGGCTGAGCTCTCCCCCCAAGGACGATATCTGCTACGCCACCCAGAACCGCCAGAACGCCGTCAAGGAAGTGGCCCGACAGGTCGACCTCATGCTGGTGGTGGGATCCTCCAACAGCTCCAACTCCCAGCGCCTGACGGAGGCGGCTCAAGGGGCCGGCGTACCCGCCTACCTGGTGAACGATGAGTCCGAGATTCGGTCCGAGTGGCTCGAGCAGGCCGAGGTGGTTGGGGTGACCGCCGGGGCTTCCGCTCCGGAAGAGATCGTCCTGCAGGTGGTGGACCGTCTGAGATCCTCCCGGGCTGTCCCGGTGGAGGGGCTGGAACTGGAGGACGAACACGTCTACTTCTCCATCCCCCAGGCACTGGTTCAGATCGCGGCCCAATGAGCGCTGCGCCTTCCACCCGCTTGCGACTTTTTTGACGGCGCCGCCCCGTTTCAGTCAATCCCCAAGACAGGCAAAAGGCCAATCGGGCGGGCCGGTCGCGGCCGGCTTTCTCCACGGAGGCAAGATTCTCGATGGATCACAGCGAAACCCTTCACATCCTGGCCGCGTCGGGCAGTTCCCGGCCCGACAACTACACCCGCAGAGTGCTTGCCCTGGCGGTCGATGAGCTGCAGACCCGGCACCGGTTCCAGGTGGACCTGATCGATCTGGCCACCAGCGATTTTCCCTTTCCGGGACAGGGCCCCTCCCAGGCCACCCGCAGGGCTCAGGAACTGGTCAAGGAGGCTGCCGGGATCCTGTTGGCCACCCCCGAATACCACGGCAGCTACAGCAGCGCCATGAAGCAGTTCATCGAGAACCTGGGATTCCCCTCCACTCTGGCCGGCAAGCCGGTGGCCCTGCTGGGAGCCGCGGCCGGCCAGATCGGCGCGGTCAAGGCGCTGGAGCACCTGGGCAGCGTCTGCTCCCACGTGGGCGCCTTTGTTCTCCCGGGACCGGTTTCGGTCGCCCGGGTCCACAAGGTCTTCGACGGGCAAGGCCGGTGCCTGGATGCGGCCATCGAAAAGCGGATTCGAGGCCTGGCCACCCACCTGGTGGAATTCATCCACAGCCGGACCTGTCCGCGGGCCGCCCTGGAGCAATCGGTGCGCGGCGCCCGGACGGAACGGACCCTCCAGCCATCCTCCTGAACGAGATAGTCAAGCTCCGGCGCCGGCCGGGACGCGACTACCCGCCGGAATCGATGGGGATTTGCGGACGCTGGGGATGGGGCCAGTCCAGGTGGAAGCGGGCGCCGCGAGGTTGGTCGATACGTTCGTAGGTGTGAGCGCCGAAATAGTCCCGCTGGCCCTGCAGGAGATTGGCGGGAAGGACCTCGGAGCGGTAGCCGTCGTAGTAGGCCAGGGCCGACATGAAGGCCGGAGCCGCCAGACCCGCCCGGGCTGCCAGGCTGACCACCTGGCGCCAATGGCCCTGCCCCTCCCGGATCTGCCCCTCGAAATAGGGATCCAGCATCAGGTTGACCAGCGCGGGATCGCGAGTGTAGGCCTCGGTGATCTTTTGCAGGAAGCGGGCGCGAATGATGCACCCGCCCCTCCAGATCCTGGCGATGGAGGCGAAGTCCAACTTCCAGCGGTACTCCGCCTGGGCCTGCCGCATGAGTTGAAAGCCCTGGGCGTAGGCGCAGATCTTGGAGCAGTAGAGGGCGTCGCGCACGGCGGCGATCAGTTTCCGGCGGTCGCCCCGGTAGCTGAAGTCGGGACCCGACAGTTGCCTGGAAGCGTCCACCCGCTCGCTCTTGAGGGCGCTGAGGTAGCGGGCAAAGACGGCTTCGGCAATGGAGTTGGCCGGAATCCCCATGTCCAGGGCGTTCCCGCTGGTCCACTTTCCCGTGCCCTTTTGCTGAGCCGCATCCAGGATGCGATCCACCAGGAACCCGTCGGGGTCGACAGGATCGGGCTGGCGCAGGATTTCCGCCGTGATCTGGATCAGATAGGAATCCAGATCCCCCTGGTTCCAGTCGGCAAAGATCGTCGCCAGCTCATCCGACTTCAAGTCCAGCAGCTTCTTGAGGAGAAAGTAGGCTTCGGAGATGAGTTGCATGTCCACGTACTCGATGCCGTTGTGGATCATCTTGACATAGTGCCCCGCTCCGTTTTCCCCGATATAGCTGGTGCAGGCCACCCCGCCCTGGACGGGTTTGCCGGGCTCCGCCGTTTCCATGGGCCTGCCGCTGGTCTCGTCCACCTTGGCCGCGATACTGTTCCAGATCGGCTCCAGGTGCTTCCAGGCCGAGGCTTGCCCTCCGGGCATGAGCGAGGGTCCGAAGCGGGCGCCCAATTCCCCTCCGGACACTCCCGACCCGAAAAAGAGGCAGCGGCCCGAATATTCCCGCTCCCGGCGGATGGTGTCGGTCCAGAGGCTGTTGCCGCAATCCACCACCAGGTCGTCGCGCTCGATGCCGGCCTCCAGGAGCTGCGAGATCACCCGATCCACAGCAGGCCCCGCCTTGACCAGAATGATCACTTTCCGCGGTTTCTCAAGGGCTGCCACAAATTCTGCCAGCGTGGCGCAGGCTACCAGTCCGCCGGGAGTCTCGGGGTTGTCGGCCACGAACCGCTCCATGACCGATCGGGTGCGGTTGTAGACCGCCACCCTGAATCCGTGGTCGGCCATGTTCAGGGCCAGATTCTGGCCCATCACGGCCAGACCGATCAGCCCCACGTCCGCGCCAGCGTTTTGAGCCATGCGATGCTTTCTTTAGGGGAAACAGGACAGGAGTGCAGCGGCAGGACTCTTCCGATGCTACATGGTCTCCGAACCGGCAGCCCGCCCCTGGTCCACGCTCAACTCGTCCTTGGAGATCTTGTGGACGCTCTTGGGGTTGAAGGTCTGGAGGGTTCCGACTCTGAGAGCCACCTCGATCCGACCGCCCGTCAATACGAAGAACTGCAGGAGGTATCCGCCTCCTTCCATCACTTCCACCTGGTACTCGTCCGCGGGTGTTCCCCCCAAGGCGGAAGCCAGTTGCGCCTGAAACCCGGGAGCCTCGACCACCCTGCCGGGGAGAGCCATGATCAGGGTGCCCGGGTCTTCCCCGAGAAGTTCCCGGATCCGTTCCCGAATTACAGCCATCCGGGAAATCAGTCTTCCGGCGAATTGGACTTCATCGTCGGGCGCCTCGGCCGGGGGCCGGATGCCCCAGGTGATGTGATGGATAAAGGGATTTCCGTACCCCTGGTCCATCATGCGGCTATAGCCCGTCTCGTCCAGGGGATGAACCACGGCGATGTGGTCGGGCCAGCCCTTTTCCCGCGCCGGGCTGACTTCCGGCAGCGAGGCCGCCACGTTGATGTAGTCACAGCCGTCCACCGGGGAGGGATAGCAGCGGTTGTCCGACCCGACCACGTACCCCAGGCTTCTCAGCGGCTCCGCCAACAGACGGGGCGGCTCCGAGAAGATCGCGTAGTGGTCGGGGTGATCCATCAACGGGATCCCCGCGCTCAGCAGCCGATCGCCGACTTCCCTGGCCTCCCGCAACCGCTCGGCGGCATTGGGGATGGCCATGGTTTCTTCGAATCCCTCGGGCAAGGTCACACCGGTTCCCATAGCTCGTCTCGTCAATCGGTTTCTTCGGCTCTTTAACGGATTTCTCTTTCCCTGAGATTTCGACGGCTGTGCGCTGAGATAAACAGCCTACGACCAGAGATCCAGCACCGGCTGGCCCTTGACCAGTTCACGGGGCTGTTCCAGGTGGTTGAGCACTTCCATCTCGGGATTGATCCCCAGGGTGAAGTAGACGGTTGCCAGCAGATCGTTGGGATGGACCGGCTTGTCCTTGGGCGCGGAACCGGTTTCGTCCGAGGCCCCGTACAGTTGGCCTCCCGGAATTCCGGCCCCGGCGATGACGGCGGTGTAGCAGTAGGGCCAGTGGTCCCGGCCGTCGGGGGCGTTGGTGTTGCCCGAGGTGCTCACGCCCAGGCGGGGCGATCTGCCGAACTCTCCCACGGCCACCACCAGCGTCTCTTCCAGCAGCCCGCGCTGGTGCATGTCCTCCAGCAGCGCCGAGAGGGCCCGATCCAGCTTGGGGCAGTGCAGGTTGCGCAGGGGCTTGAAGTTGGAGGCATGGGTATCCCAGGCATCCACCTCGGGATTGCCGTTGGCGACGGCCGGCCAGTTCAACTGGACGAAGCGGGTTCCGGCTTCCACCAGCCGGCGGGCCAGCAGGGCGCCCTGGCCGAAGGTGGTTCGGCCGTAGCGGTCCCGCATTTGACTGGATTCCTTGTCCAGATCGAAGGCATCCCTGGCCTTGCCTGAAAGCACCAGGTCGAAGGCCTTCTCGTAGTACTCG
>JAPOZE010000169.1 GCA_026706225.1 Acidobacteriota bacterium | reverse complement strand
CAACTTCCCTCAACTCTCGTGTGGCAGCCCGGTCCACCTTCCCGGTCTGCTCGTCGATCGCCACCCCATAGTCCCGCCGGGCGGCTGCCAGTGAGACTTTACCGTTCCTGACGTCGCGCTCCACCGCCTGGGGAGACCGTTCCAGGGGGTTGCCCCAGCCGCCGCCGCCCGCCTGGCGGTGGTAGATGCGTTCGCCTTCCTTGATGGAGGTCGAGATCATGGTCGGCAGGACCCGGGTTTCCTCTTTCCCCCGCAGTTCGTTGATGGAGCCCCTTCCGGGCAGGCCGCCCGAGAGTCCGTAGGGGGGATGGTCGCGCCGGTCGGAGCGGATGGCCAGGTGGGCTTCTCCTTCCAGCAGGCGCCACTCCCGCTCGATGCCGAGACCGCCCCGGAATCGGCCGGCTCCTCCGCTGTCTGTCACCATCCCGTAGCGTTCGATGTGGACGGGATACTCGCACTCGGCCTGTTCCACCGGAATGTTGGCGGCCACGTTGGCGATGTTGCACAACCCGTCGTTGCCGTCCCGGTCGGGACGGCCTCCCCAGGTCCCGGAGAGCAGCTCGTAGTAGACATAGGGCGACCGGCGGCCGCCTTGCTCCCGCAGGCCGCCGATGATCACCAGGGTGTTGCCTCCCTCGCTGGCAGCGAAGACGCGGTCCGGCAGAATGCCGGCCAGGGCGCCGAACATGGTATCGGCCAGGCGGAATCCGGTGATTCCCCTCATAGAGGAAGCCGCCGGCATGACCCCGTGCACCACCGTGCCCGGAGGAGCCACGATGCGCAGCGGCTTGAAGAGTCCGGCGGTGTTGGGGACCTCCTCCCGCATGACCGAACGGACGGTGAGGGCCACCACCGAGGCGGTGAAGGAGAGCGTGCAGTTGATGGCTCCCCGCACCTGGGGAGCGGAGCCGGTGAAATCGGCCGTCAGGGAGTCTCCCTCCACCGTCAAGGTGACCTTCAGAGGTACCGGGGGACCGCCCACGCCGTCGCTGTCCATGTGGTCGGTAAAGGAGTAGCGGCCGTCCGGCCAGGAGGCGATTTCCCGCCGAAG
This sequence comes from Acidobacteriota bacterium, assembly GCA_026706225.1. The sequence goes on along the minus strand of JAPOZE010000169.1, from coordinate 3,493 downwards.
CAGCCGTTCGGTGTAGGCGATCATGTCGGAGGCGCAGCGGGTGAAGGTCTCCAGGCCGTAGCGCCGGATGAGCTCGTGGATGCCCCGCTCCCCGATGTGGCAGGCGGCGATCTGGGCCTGCACGTCCCCGATGGTCATGCGCGGCACCCGCACGTTGGTCCTGAGCAGGGCGAAGAGAGCCTCATCGGGCTCTCCGCGCCGGTAGAGCTTCAACCAGGGAATCCGCAGGCCGTCCTGAAAGATTTCGGTGTTGTCGCAGGCCGAACTGCCGGGGAGGCGTCCCCCCAGGTCGAGATGGTGAGCCGTGCTCACGGCAAAGGCCGCCAGGCGGTCCTTCCAGAAGATGGGCTTCACGATGAAGATGTCGGGAATGTGCATGCCCCCGTCGAAGGGGTCGTTGAGAATGAAGACGTCGCCCGGGCACATGCTCTCTCCATACTTCCGGAAGAGAGTCTCCATGGCGTAGGGCACCGTGCCCAGGTGCAGGGGGGTGGTGACCCCCTGGGCGATCATCTCGCCCTCGGCGTTGCAAAGAGAGGTGGAGTAGTCCAGGCAATCGCGGACGATGGTGGAGTAGGCGGTCCGGTAGAGGGCCAGCGCCATCTCGTCGGCGGCGGAGGCCAGGGCGTTCTGGATGATCTCCCGGGTGATGGGATCGAGGGGGGCCTCCCGGCCGGATCCGCTGCCGGCTGTCCTGTCAGCCTGACTCATCCTCCACCTCCATGACCACATTCCCATGCTCGTCCCGCCGGACCGACATGAAGGGGGGGACGACAATGGTAGAGTCGTACTCGTCAATCAACAGGGGCCCCCTGGCGGTTCCGGAGAGGTCCGATCGCACCACCACCGAGGTCTCGATGAGGCCGTAGTCGGGGCCGAAGTAGGCCCGGCGGCGGGACTGGGTCGCAAGGGCGGAGGCCCTGGGTCTGAACCCCGCCTCCCGCCCGGGGGCGGCCACCTGTCCCACCAGGCGCACGGCAATGATTTCAGTGGGGTTCTCGGGGTCCGACCGGTGGCCGTAAAGCCGCTCGTGTTCGGCTTCGAAGGCCTCGTTCAGGGCCTGGATCCCGGGTCCGTCCAGGGGGCCGCCCGGAAGCTCCAGGCGGATTTCGGAGGCTTGTCCCTGAAAGCGCAGGTCGGCGCTCCAGCTCAAGGTGACCCGGGAGGCGGCGTAGCCCTCGGCTTCGAAGCGGTCCAGCATCTTGTGCCTCAGTTCCCGCCGGATCCGCTCCAGGCTTTCCGCCTGGGGGGTGTCGGCGGGAAGCAGGCAGCTCCTGACGTCGTGGTGCTCCACTCCCGAGGCCAGCAGTCCCAGAGCGCTGAACAGGCCCGGCAGGGGAGGGACGATGACCCTGCGGATGTGCAGCTCCCGGGCCAGACCGGCGGCGTGGACGGGGCCGGATCCGCCAAAGGCCATCAACACGAACTCTCTCGGGTCCCGGCCCCGCTCGGTGGAGACGGCTCGCAGGGCCCGCATGGTCCTGGCGTTGGCGATCCGGTGGATGCCCTCGGCCGCTTGCAGCAGATCCATTCCCAGAGGGGTGGCGATCCGGTCCCGAACGGCGCTGGCGGCGGCATCCGGGTCGATGGCGATGTCCCCGTTGGCCAGTCGGCCCGGACGGATGTATCCCAGCACCACGTTGGCATCGGTCACGGTCGGTTCCTCCCCGCCGCGCGAGTAGCAGGCGGGTCCGGGGACGGCCCCGGCGCTGCGCGGCCCCACCCTCAGCCCGCCGGCTCCGTCCAGATAGGCAATGCTGCCCCCGCCGGAGCCCACTTCGGCGATGTCGATGCTGGGAGCCCGAATGAGCTCGCCGCCTCCGCCCGTCAGGCGGTTGCCGGCCGAGAGGGAAGCGCCGACCTCGTACTCGGGGCTGTAGCGCACCCGGCCCTCCTCGATCAGCGAGGCCTTGGCGGTGGTTCCCCCCATGTCGAGGGTAATGACGTTCTCCAGGCCCAGGTGGCGGGCCGTAGCCTGGGAGGCCAGCACCCCGGCGGCCGGGCCCGATTCCAGCATGTAGACGGGACGGCGGGCCGCTTCCTCTTCCGGGGTCAACCCCCCGGCGGACTGCATGATCAGCAAAGGCGAATGGATGTTCAGGTCTTCCAGTCCGGACCTCATGGCCGCCAGGTAGCCGCGCATGACAGGCCGCACGTAGGCATTGACCACGGTCGTGGCGGTGCGTTCATATTCCTTGCGTTCGCGAAGCACATCGGAGGAGAGAGATATCTGCACATCGGGCAGGTTTCGGCGCAAATAGTCTCCCACCAGAGTCTCGTGTTGGGGCCAGGCGTAGGCATGCAGCAGGCACACGGCTACCGATTCGACCCTCTTTTCCTTCAGGCTGCGGGCGATGCGGTCCAGGTCGTTGGGGTCCACCTCAGCCAGAACCTCGCCCCGGGCGGACAGGCGCTCCCCCAGCTCGAACCGCAGGAAGCGCTCCACCAGCTCGGGAGGCTTCCGGAAAAAGAGGTCGTACATCTGGGGCGCACGGATGCGGCGCAGCTCCAGCACGTCCCGGAACCCCCGGGTGGTGATCAGGGCCGTCAGCGCCCCGCGCCGCTCCAGGATGGCGTTGGTGGCCACGGTGGTCCCGTGAACCACTTCGGCCACCTCCGACCCGGAAGCTGCGGTGTCGTAAAGCAACCGGGAGATGCCGTTGAGCACGGCGGTTTCGAAGTCGGGAGGCGTCGAGGGAACCTTGGCGGTCCAGACGCTTCCGCCGGCATCGGCCAGGACCACGTCGGTGAAGGTCCCCCCGACGTCGGCCCCCACCCGGATCGGTCCCTTCGGTTTCATGCCGGTCCTCCGCAGCTGCATTTCATGGCCTGCTTCTCCCCTGCCTGTGACAAATTCGGGTCAATCCGGTGACCCGAAGCGCTCCCTCAGTTCCCGCCGCAGCGTTTTCCCGTAGGCGTTCTTGGGAATATCATCCACGAAGACCACCCATCTCGGCTTCTTGAAGCTGGCGATGCGCTCCCGGCAGAAGGCAATCAGTTCGGCGGCCGGGGGCGGGGCTTGCGGATTGCGGGGCCTGACGGCCGCTTTCACCGATTCCCCCCATTCCGGATCGCGCACGCCGAACACCGCCACCTCGGCCACCTGGGGGTGCTCCATCAGGGCTTCCTCGACCTCTCGCGGGTAGATGTTGGACCCTCCGGAGAGGATCATGTCGTTTTTGCGGTCCACCAGGAAGAGATATCCCCGTTCATCCAGGTAGCCGACGTCCCCGGTATGCAGCCACCCTCCGCGCAGGGTCTCGGCGGTGGCCTGCGGGTTGTTCCAGTAACCCTTCATGACCACGCCGCCCCGCACCAGGACCTCGCCGGGGCTGCCCGCGGGCAGCGGTTGGCCGGCCTCGTCCACGACGCGGACTTCCACGTCGGTGCGCGGCAATCCCGCCGTGAGCAGCGCCGGCGCCTTCTCCAGTTCCACCCCCATGGCCCGCCGGCTGAGGGCGGTGATGGTCATGGGGGACTCTCCCAGTCCGTA
>JAPOZE010000294.1 GCA_026706225.1 Acidobacteriota bacterium | reverse complement strand
CTGTGAAACATGCGGCAGGCTTGAGTCAAGGCCGACAAGTCCAACCAATCGGGCGGGGATTCCATCCTCTTGAAAAAATCCCTCACCACAGGCGGGGCCTTCCGTAGAAGACTCGCGTCCTGTTTTTCGATGGCTGCCCTGAGGAATCGCATCGTCTTTCCCGGTCCTAGGGGGGCAAGCTGTTCGATCACCGCATCGGCTTCAGGGTCTCCGATCATCGTATGAGCGATGTAATTGGATGCTCTCTCCGGATCGACGGGGTGAGCCCTCTCGTAACGCGTCGTGTAACTGGATGGTACGTTCATCGACTGCGGTGACCCCATTAGAGAGTTTGTGACTAGGTTCGCGGGAGGGCAAGGCGGTCGGATCGTCGAGCTCTTGCTGGAGGGCCGTTCCGTATACGAGGGATACGCGGGACGCATGGGCCGGTCGGTGCCAAAACCCGCCAACCGCTCCGGTGAAGACCTTGAAATCCTCGGAGTCGAGCCAAGCGAAAACCAAGCAAATCATACCGTTGACTACCTCTGCCGACAAGTGAAATAGTCCTGAGTCGGTGCTGCGCTTCAAGTGGAAGCGGTAATGACAGATGCCGAGAGACTTGAACAACTCCCCGACAACCCCAGACCCCTGCCGAGCCTAACCCGATCGTAGACCACGACAAGCCTTCACGGCCCTGCCACCCGGCCCTCCTTTCCTTTTCCCGGACCCCACTGGAGATGTTAGGCTATAATTTCGCCAGGAGTCAGTATCCCGCCCGCCGCTTCCCGGTCGGATGACTGCCTTGCACCAGGGAAGCGAGCCCGTTTCTTGAAACAACCCAGGAGGACAGGATTCGATGATCGGTCGCTTCGGATTACTTGCCGGATTTCTAGGATTGATGCTGCTAAACGCTCCCCAGGGATTTGCGGGAGACGCTCCGGACGTCTCGGGGATCTACAAGAAGAACTGCGCCATGTGCCACAAGGCGGACGGCAAGGGTCTTGCCGTCATGAAGACGCCCGACTTCACCAGCAAGGACTGGCAATCCAGACACACCGACGAGCAGTTGATCAAGGCCATTACCAAGGGATCAGGCGAGGGAAAGATCAAGATGCCCGCCTTTGGCGAGGGCACCAAGGCCAATCTGAGCCCGGAGACCGTCAAGGCCCTGGTAACGGAAGTCATCCGGAAATTCGCCGAATAGCGGCGGGTTGGAGGAAGATCCACCGGTGGCAACCACCTCTCCGTCCCCTGCCCCAGCCCCGCCCCGACGCTTGTTTCTGGTGGATGGCATGTCCCACATCTTTCGGGCCTACTACGCCATCCGCGGCCTGACCGACAGCCAGGGCCATCCCACCAACGCCGTCTATGGATTCGCGGCCATGCTGCGCAAGCTGATCCGGCAGCACCGGCCCGACTACCTGGCCGTCATCTTCGACACCGAACAACCGACCTTCCGGCATGAGGCCTACGAGCAGTACAAGGCCAATCGGCCCAGGATGCCCGAAGACCTGGCCTCCCAGCTCCCGGTGATTCGGGAGCTCTGTCAGGCCATGCGGATCCCCATCCTGCAGTTGGACCGCTTCGAAGCCGACGACATCATCGGAACTCTGGCCAGGCAGGCCGGCGAAAATCGCTGGGAAACCACCATCGTCTCCAACGACAAGGACATGTTCCAGCTTGTGAACGACAGGACCCGAGTGCTTCACCAGTCCAAGACCGACACGCTCTTCGACGCCCCCAAGGTGGAGGAGTTCTTCGGGGTCGCCCCCGAGCGGGTGGTGGACGTGCTGGGGCTCATGGGAGACAGCGTGGACAATGTCCCGGGCGCCCCAGGCATCGGCAGCAAGGGAGCCCGCGACCTGGTGCTCCGCTTCGGCAGCCTGGAGGCCCTGCTGGACCAGAGCGAACAGGTCTCGCGCAAGACCTACCGCGAGTCCCTGAAGACTCACCGCGAGCAGATCCTGCAGAGCAAGGAGCTGGTCACCATCGACACCGCCGTGCCCATCGAATTCAGTTGGGAAACCCTGCAGGCTCGGGAACCCGACCCGGACCGGCTCCGGCCCCTGCTGGCCCAACTCGGCTTTCAGTCCATGCTGAAGGAGATGGAGGGGGGCGCGGCTCCGGCCCGGGCAAAGCCGCCCGAATTCCAGCCCCTGTCCTCCCCTGGCCAGCTTCGGACCCTGCTGGAGCAGGCGCGCTCGGCCTCCTCCTGCACCTGCTGGCTGGAAACCGACCCCGAGGATTCGCTATGCCGCAGTCCCCGCCGCCTGGCGGTGATGGCGGGGGAATCGGGTTGGACCCTCGACCTGGAAGATGCGGCCGCCCCGGGACTGAAGGATCTCGGGGAACTCTGGGAAGATCCGGAAATCGGCAAGGTCTTCTACGATGCCAAGCCGGCCCACCTGGCTTTGAGGCATCTCGGCCTGGAGCTGAAGGGGCTGCAGGGCGATGCCATGCTGATCTCCTACCTGCTGCAGCCCAACCGGAGCAACCACGGATTGAGCGAAATCGCCTTCGCCCTGCTGGGGGAAGAGGCTCCAGCGGAGGCCGGAGGCCGCTGCGCCACCGTTCAACGGCTGTTCGGGAAGTTGCAGCCCCAACTGGAATCCTCGGGGCTGGAGCAGGCTTACCGGCAGATCGACCTGCCATTGGTCGAGGTGCTGGCAGAGCTGGAGTGGAACGGAATTCGGGTCGATTCCGCCGTGCTTCGCAAGATGTCGGAGGATTTCGAGCGGACCGCCCAATCCCTCACTCGGAGGATCTACGAGGTGGCCGGGACCGAGTTCAACCTGAATTCACCCAAGCAGCTCGGAGAGATTCTCTTCGACAGGCTCAACCTGCCCACGCCCCGAAGACTCAGGAAATCGGGTCAATATTCCACCTCGGTGGAGGTGCTGGAACACCTGGCCAAGGACTACGAGGTGCCCCGCCTGATGCTGGAGTACCGCCGGATAGCCAAGCTCAAGTCCGGATACGTGGACGCTCTTCCCCGCCTGGTGAACCCTCGCACCCGGCGGGTTCATCCCTCCTTCCACCAGACGGTGGCCGCCACCGGCCGGCTGTCGTGCAGCAACCCCAACCTGCAGAACATCCCCGTCCGCTCCGAGTTGGGCGCGCAGATCCGATCGGCTTTCGTGGCGGGCCAAGGCTGCCGGTTGCTGTCGGCGGACTATTCGCAAATCGAGCTGAGGATCCTGGCCCATCTTTCCCGGGACCCGGTGCTGCTCGAGGCCTTCCAGCAGAACGAGGACATCCACACCCGGACCGCCAGCGAGGTGTTCGGCATCGACCCCCTGCTGCAGACCGGCGAGATGCGCCGGCGGGCCAAGGCCATCAACTTCGGCATCATCTACGGCCAGACGGCCTTCGGCCTGGCCAGGGAGCTGCAGATCTCCCACCGCGACGCCCAGGAGTTCATCCAGCGCTACTTCGAACGGTATCGAGGGGTCAAGCAATTCATCGATCAGACGATTGAGGACACTCGGCAAAGCCGGGTGACCCGGACTCTCTTCGGACGTCACCGGCAGATCCCGGACATCAACAGCCGCAATCCCGGCCTGCGCCAGTTTGCCGAACGGACAGCCGTCAATTCTCCCATTCAGGGCACCGCCGCCGACCTGATCAAGCTGGCCATGATCCGCATCCACCGGGAACTGCGGGAACGCAAGCTCGAATCCAGGATGTTGCTGCAAGTGCACGACGAGCTGGTCTTCGAGGTCCCCGAGTCGGAGATGGAGACCCTGCAGGCCCTGGTCAAGCAGGAAATGGAGTCGGTGTATTCTCTCTCGGTGCCCCTGGTGGTGGACGTGGGTGTCGGCCGGAACTGGATGGAAACCTGAACGCTTCCTCGGGCGCCGGCCACGGGAAGCGCCGGATCGGCCCCGGCCGTTTCATTCGAAAGAGAGGTCTTATGTTGGAGCGGGAATCCGCCTTCGAGTTGCTGACCGAGTACACCAGCAACCCCAGCCTCATCAAGCACGCCCTGGCCGTGGAAGCCTGCATGCGAGCCTACGCCGGCAAGTATGGAGAGGACGTGGCGAAATGGGGAATCGTGGGCCTGCTGCACGACTTCGATTACCAGAGATTTCCCGATCCTCCCGACCACCCCGAAAAGGGCGCCCAAATCCTGAAGGAAAGGGGTTATCCGGAGGACGTGATCTACGCCATCAAGTCCCATGCCCACTGGACCGGCTGCCCCAGGAACCACCTGGTGGACAAGGTGCTGTTCGCCTGTGACGAGCTTTCCGGCTTCATCACGGCGGTGACCCTGGTGCGCCCGGACCGCAAGATCGAGGGACTCCAGCCCAAGTCTGTCAGGAAAAAGCTCAAGGACAAGGCATTTGCCCGATCGGTGAGCCGGGAGGACATCCTCACCGGCGCCACCGACCTGGGGGTGGAGCTGAACGAGCACATCGCCTTCTGCATTCAGGCCATGAGCGGCATTTCAGCCCGGCTGGGGCTATAGTGCGGGTATTTCTTACCTGAAACACCGCTGTTTCGTTCTGTATCAGCCGCGCCGTCGCACGGTCCGGAGCCGAGCCTTACCCCCCACCGCATCAGCCTTCG
>JAPOZE010000306.1 GCA_026706225.1 Acidobacteriota bacterium | reverse complement strand
TGGAGCGCGGCGAGGAGATCCTGCGGCACTTCGGGTTCAGGGTTTTTCGGGTGCGTTACCACGAAGCCCTGGTCCGGCTGGAGTTCTCCCCGGAAGAATTGCCCCGGGCTCTGGATATGGGGATGGCTGCCCTCTTGACCAAGGAGTTCAAGGCCCTGGGCTTCAAGTACATCACTCTCGATCTCGAGGGTTACCGCTCGGGTGCTCTCAACGAGGTTCTGCCCCTGCATCCGTCACAACCAGCCTCCTGACCGGAAGTGGGGCGGCTGCTCTCGCTGGCGGCATAGCGGCGAAGCCATGAAAGTTCTCGTCATCGGATCGGGTGGGCGCGAGCACGCGCTCGCCTGGAAAATCGGTCGTTCTTCCCTTGTCGACAACGTCTTCTGCGCCCCTGGAAACGGTGGAACGGCTTCCATCGCCGAGAATGTGCCCCTGGCGGTGGACGACCTGCCGGGGTTGATGCGATTCGCCGTCGATCGTTCCATCGACCTTACCGTTGTCGGACCGGAACTGCCCCTGGTCCTGGGCATCGTGGATCGTTTTCAGTCCCAGGGGCTCTCGATTGTCGGACCCACCGCTGCCGCCGCCCGCCTGGAAGGGAGCAAGATTTTCGCCAAGGATTTCATGAAGCGGCACCAGGTGCCGACCGCAGCCTGTGTCGTTTGCAATTCCCTTGAAGATGCCATCGGATCCATTCGCGGGGGCGATCTCGGCTTTCCGCTGGTCGTCAAGGCTGACGGGCTGGCAGCGGGGAAGGGAGTCGTCATTGCACAGGACCGGCAGCAGGCGGAATCTGCGGTGGAGCAGATGATGCGCCGGCGCGTCTTCGGTGAGGCCGGCGACAGAGTCTTGCTGGAGGAGTGCCTGATGGGCCGGGAGGCCTCTTTTCTGGTTTTCTCCGACGGGAAGCACTTTCTGCCCATGGTTCCTTCCCAGGATCACAAGAGGGTGTTCGACCAGGATCAGGGTCCGAACACCGGTGGCATGGGAGCCTACTCGGCCGGTGGAATTTTGTCTTCAGAGCAGCAAAGGGAGGTCCTTCAAGCCATTGTGGAGCCGACCATCCGGGGAATGGCGGCCGAGGGAAGCCCCTTCCGGGGCGTACTGTACGTCGGCCTCATGCTGACGCCCGACGGCATCAAGGTTCTGGAGTACAATGTCCGCTTGGGTGATCCCGAGGCCCAGCCGGTGCTGTTTCGCCTGGAGAACGACCTGGTGGAGGTGCTGCAGGCCATCCACGGACAGACCCTGGATTCGGTGCGGTTGCGGTGGGATTCGGCCTGTAGTGTCTGCGTGGTGCTGGCCTCCGGCGGTTACCCCGGAAAATATCCGACCGGAAAGCCGATTCAGGGAGTTGAGGATGCCGAAGGCGTGGGGCGGGTCAGGGTGTTTCACGCCGGCACGCGGTTGCAGGACGGGCAACTGGTGACCGCTGGCGGACGGGTTCTGGGAATTACGGCCAAGGACGCGGATCTCCCTGCGGCTGTTGCCCGGGTGTACCGTGCCCTCGAGAGGGTGCGGTTCGAGCCGATGCATTTTCGGACCGATATCGGGCGTCAGGGGCTGAATTAGAGGAGTGCCGCCGGTAGCTTTCAGTCTGGCCCGAATCGTTTGTTTTTGACCAATTCATTCCGGATCAACCTGGGAGGGTGAAATTATGGAACCGGTCGTCGGCATCATCATGGGGAGTGACTCCGACCTGAACATCATGGGAGAAGCTGCCAAGCAGCTCAAGGCGTTCGACATTCCGTTCGAGATCGATATCTGTTCCGCTCACCGATCTCCGGCCCGGGCCTCGGAGTATGCCCGAACGGCGGCGGAACGGGGGCTGAAGTGCATCATCGCGGGCGCTGGAGGGGCCGCTCACCTGGCCGGAGTCACCGCCGCCGAAACGGTGCTTCCGGTGATCGGGGTGCCGGTGGACAGCAGCCCGCTGTCCGGTTTCGATTCGCTGCTGGCCACCGTGCAGATGCCGGGGGGCGTACCGGTCGGCACCATGGGCGTGGGGAAGTCCGGCGCAGTCAATGCCGCCATCTTCGCCGCTCAGATCCTGGCCACTTCCGACGCCGCGCTGGCGGAACGTCTGGCCGGCTACAAGCGGAGTCTGGCCGACAAGATCCGGACCAAGTCCGCACATGTCAAGGCGACCTTCTCAGTCTGATCACGGGAACGTTTTGTCTCTTGACAACCAGGCGGATTCTGCTTAAGATTCCACCCCGTTCGGGCTCATGCAAGGCTGCATGCAGGTTCATTGGGGCCTACGCAATGTCGCGTAGTCTTCTGCCGCAACACCGCCGCACTCCCCCAGCCGAAAATTCAACTAACGAAGTTCCGTCCGTTTACGCCAAGGAGTAAACATGAACCCTAGAGAGCTCTTGCAGTTCGTCAGCGACGAAGGCATCAAGATGGTTGACCTGCGCTTTGTGGACTTGCCCGGATTGTGGCAGCACTTTTCAATCTCTGCCAACGAGATGGAAGAGGAGATGTTCGAAGAGGGCGTGGGATTTGACGGTTCGAGCATTCGCGGCTTCCAGGAGATCCAGGAGAGCGACATGATCCTCATCCCGGACGCCTCCACCGCCTTCAAGGATCCCTTCACCGCGGTTCCGACCCTCAATATCATCTGCAATGTCAAGGATCCGGTGACGCTCCAGTCCTATACCAGGGACCCACGCCACATCGCGCAAAAGGCCGAAAACTACCTGAAATCGACCGGGATCGGCGATACCGCCTACTTCGGTCCCGAGCCGGAGTTTTTCGTTCTGGACGATATTCGCTTCGATCAGTCCTATAACTACGGCTACTACTATGTGGATTCCAAGGAAGGATTCTGGAATTCCGGAAAAGAAGAGAACCCCAACCTGGGCTACAAGCCCCGCTACAAGGAGGGTTACTTCCCGGTTCCTCCCATGGACAGTCTTCAGGACATCCGTAGCGAAATGGTCCTGTTGCTGGAGGAGATCGGGGTCCAGGTGGAGGTGCACCACCACGAAGTCGGCACGGCAGGGCAGTGTGAAATCGACATGCGATTCGACACCCTGACCAGCATGGCCGACAAGTTTCTGAAGTACAAGTACATCATCAAGAACGTCGGACGCCGCCACGGAAAGACCGTCACCCTGATGCCCAAGCCGATCTTTCAGGACAACGGGTCGGGCATGCACATCCACACGAGCATCTGGAAGGCGGGGAAGAATGTCTTCTACGAGCCCGGCGGCTACGCGGACCTGAGCAAGACGGCCGTTTACTACATCGGCGGAATTCTCAAGCACACGCCCGCCCTGTTGGGCTTCTGCGCACCGACCACCAATTCCTACCGTCGGCTGGTTCCGGGATATGAGGCGCCCATCAACCTCATTTATTCCCAGCGCAACCGCAGCGCCGCGGTCAGAATCCCCGCCTATTCCCGGAGCGAGAAAGCCAAGCGGGTGGAGACCCGATTCCCGGATCCCTCCTGCAACGGGTACCTGGCGTTCGCGGCCCTGTTGATGGCGGGCCTGGACGGAGTGCAGAACAAGATCACTCCTCCCGATCCCATCGACAAGGATCTCTACGATCTGGCTCCGGCCGATGCCGCCAACGTGAAGTCGACTCCAGGAAACCTCGAAGACGTGCTCAATGCACTGGAAGACGACCATGACTTCCTCCTCAAGGGAGACGTCTTCACCAAGGATGTGATCGAAACCTGGATCGACTACAAGCGGACCCGGGAGGTCGACCCCATGCGGTTGCGGCCCCATCCCCACGAGTTTGCCTTGTACTTCGACATCTGATTCTCGTCGAAAAAGCGGCTTGGCCCGGTTCCTCCGCCGGGCAAGCCGCGCTCCCCTTCAGCCGCGAAACACCGGTCCCGTCGGATTCGAATAGCGAAGAGGATCGCTATCGCCGGAGGGAAAGAACCACCACCCGCCGCTGCACCCTATTTCCGCTCACCCGGTGGCTGAAGCCGGTCGGCCCCTGCCGGGTCACCTCGAATTCACTTGCCTTCCAGACCGATTGGGGAGAACATAACCACAAGTTGTAGGGGGGGGGACCGTTTCGCCCCACTCCTGATAGAGGTGGAACTCGAGATCCTGCTTCCATGAGTCGAGTGTTCATCGTTGCCCTGACGACGGCGCTGCTTGGGCTGTCCGCCACCGATCTGGCCGCGCTCAAGATCATCGACTATCAAAAAAAGCTGAATCCCCGCTTTGCCAAGCGCGCGCGCAAGAGTACCCGCCACATCATCATTCACTCCACCGAAGGCAGTCTGCCCAGTTCCTTGAGAACCCTTTCCCGCGGCAAGGTCCGGCGCCGGCGATACATCAGCAGGGGGGGACATGCCCACTATCTCATCGCCAAGAACGGTACCGTCTATCGGATCCTGGATCCCAAGTACCGGGCGAACCACGCCGGCGTGAGCATGTGGAATGGGCTGGACCGACTCAGCGACCATTCGCTCGGCATCGAGCTGGAGGGGTACCACAATGTGCCCTTTACAGACCGGCAGTATCGGTCTCTGAAGGAACTGCTGAGAATCCTGCAAAAGCGGTTTCGGGTAAAGGATCGGGATGTCCTGGAA
>JAPOZE010000430.1 GCA_026706225.1 Acidobacteriota bacterium | reverse complement strand
ACAATCTGGAAGGTGCCTCCCGCCGGACCGCCCCCAAACACCATGCGCTTGCCGCGCGGGGCGGTGGCGGGAAAGGAGACGGCGAAGGCCAGGAGCGCCACGCTGACGATGAGAAGGACTCGGCGAACGATGTTCATGGTGCTCCCAAACATCTTGGGTGGGCTACCCGACTGTAAACATGGAGGACGAACGCGCGACACACTATAGACGAATCCCAGCCCTGATGCGACCCGAGTGTTCCCGATGCGGCGGACTCCTCCAAACCATGTGCACTGAAGGAGAAAATTCTGCGCCATGTGCGGGGCAACGGCACAAATGAGAACTCGCGAATCTATGCAGATACTATTGCTCGTATAGCAAAAGTGCTATACGCTAGGTGAGCAATGGAATGGAGTGTCGAGACTCTGAACGCAACCGTGGACAAGGAACTTCACGCCCTGCCTGTCGATATGCGTGCGAGATTTGTGCGAATCTGCGAATTGATAGCGTCAGTCGGCTTGGAAAGAATGAGTGGTCCGCACGTAAAGCGCTTGACCGGCCCTTTGTGGGGAATGCGTATGCGCGGCCAGGGTGGCATAGCGCGGGCCTTGTATGTTTCGACCAAGAATAGACGTGTCGTCGTCGTGCGTGCTTTCGTGAAGAAAACTATGAGGACACCGCGCCGAGAAATCGAATTGGCGCTGAGACGCGCCGCGGAGGTAACGAAATGAGCAAGGTTGCTGATCTCCACAAGAAATGGAGCGAGGATCCGGAATACCGCAATGCGTACGACCAACTCGGTCCGCAATTCGAGATCTCCCGCTCTCTCATTGAGGCTCGTACACGGGCCAAGCTCACGCAAGCTGAACTTGCCAAGCGAATGAATACGACCCAATCCGTCGTGGCTCGTCTCGAGAGTGGCCGGACTCGACCCTCGACCAGAACGTTGCAAAAGATCGCACGGGCAACCAGGACCCGTCTGCGGATCAGCTTCGATCCCGCGTGACGGTTCGCCTCCCTGCCGAATCCTTTACTTCACGCCTTCCATTTACCGGCTACTCATTTCTGCGACCAAGGTCAGTTGGAGGCGAACGGTATTTTTCTTCGGGACAGTCTCGTTCTGGAGACATCAAGGTTAACGCCACGAGGAATGTTGTCCACCAACCACTGCCCAATGGGCTTGCGAGGCGACGATTTCGCGTACCAGTCGTCAGCAGCCACAACCACGAAGGCTTTTCTCCTACCGATTTGCTGTGGTCCCTCTTCTTCGGCTAGCCGCAAAATTTCGGATAAACGCGCCTTGGCCTCTTTGACAGTCCAGACTCGGTGGGGTTTGGAACGTGGAGGGTTCATGGCTCCTTCAAAACGAGAGTGATTGTTCTGAATTAGAACATATTTTAACAGCGAACGGGGTTCGCTTCCTGCTCCGAAGCGAGGCCGCCGTTGGGGGGCGTCCCCAATCAGGCTGCCACTTCCTTCTCCGTAGCCGGCCGCTTGCCCAATCCCGCCAGGGCTGCGACCAACCCGAAGAGGATGAAGCCGCAGGCGGCGACGCTCAGGGCTACGCGGAAGTCGCCGGTGGTGTCGACCAGGCGGCCGGTTCCCTTCATCAGCAGGAAGGAGGTGAGGTTGCCGAGCAGGTAGCCCCCGGACATGACCGCGGCGAAGTGGGCCATGGAGCGGGAGGAGATCTCGCTGAGAAGCACCGGGAATTCGGCGGCGTAGAAGAGGCTGGCCAGAAAGTAGATCAGGGGGATGGTGAGGGCATTGCCCTGCCACAGCATCACCAGCAGGAGGGACCCGCCGATGGGGCCGGCCAGGGTCAGGATGGCCCGCTGGCCCAATCCCTCCGGAAGGACTGAAAGCAGGGAGCGGGTGATGAGGTAGGCCACGTTGTGGCCCGCCAGGGTCATGCCCGCAGGTATGACAAGCTCCTCGAATTGGTGGTCCATGAACATGGGAAGGAACTCGTAGGTGGCTCCGTCGGCGGAGGCGTGCAGGGTAATCAGCAGCACGATGGCCAAGGGGCGGATGCCCAGCAGCGGGCGAAGGCGAAGGCTTTGGCCGGGAGTTTGAACGCTTTGGAAGTCGGGCTGCCTGCTGAAGCTCAGCAGGGCCCAGCCGCAGAGGACCACGAACCCGGCGATTAGGAAGGGCGAGAAGAACAGCCGGGCCAGATCCTGGTGGCCCCCCTCCCGCGACCACCTCAGAAGCTGGTCGGCCCAAAGCGGAACCACGATGCCCATGACGGAACCGCAGGTCAACTGGAGAGAAATCATCCGCCGTTTGTGTGACGGATAGAGAGCCACCAGGTAGGCGGGGAGGGATGACCTGGAAAGCCCCCCGAACAGTCCCTGAAAGAACAGGCTGATTCTCAGGGCGAGCAGATTGGCGCCTTGGCCGATCAACACAAAGCAGGCGCCCACGCCGCCCAGGGACAGTTCGGTGATCCGCCGCACGCCGAATCGGGCAATCACCAGCCCGACCAGCACCAGGGACACCGTTTGACCCAGACTGCCCAGGCCCGACATGGTTCCCCACTGCTCATACGTAAGGGAGAAATATTCGCGGAGCCGGGGACTGAAAACGCCCATGACCCCGTTATAGGAAGTGAGGTTGAAGATGATCAGGACGGCGATGGCCAGCCGCCGCCGGCGGCGCGAGACTTCGTCTTCGGGATGGTGGTCGGCCGATGGCATGGTACGGGTGGTGGTCCGGGAGGCTCCGCAGGGCCGGTCCTCGTTGGCGGCCTGCCGGAGCGGAGCGTTCTTCCGGGAATGGTCCGACAGGTTGGAGTGGAGAGGTCTCGCCGACCCGGAGCAGGACGACGAAGGCGCTGTTGACTATCCCTCCCGATTCCGTCGCAGGCCCTTGGGCAGGCCGATCTGGTCGAAGTCGTAGACGCCCGCCATGAAGCAGGGCCAGGCCTGGCCGCCGATGTGCTCCCAATCCTCCCCGCAGAGCCAGGCGAACATCCGGGCCGCGGAAACGCTGAAGGGCGGCAGCACGTTCTTGTGCCAGGAGAAGTTGAAGTCGGGATCGACCACCCAGTCGCGTTGGGGCGGAGTGGTGCGCCAGTAGTTGTACTTCAGGTTGTCGCGTACGCCTGTGGCGGTGCTCGGGCTGCGGCGATGAATGATCGAATAGGCCGTGATGATGATGGAACCCGGGGGTGAAGCGGTGGAGACCGCCGGCTTCAGGCTGCGCAGGCGTCCCAGGAAGGCGTTGCGGGCCTGGCTGAGATGGCTCCCGGGAATCAGTTCGGTGGGGCCCATCTCCCGGGTGGCGCCGCTGGGGTAGTAGAACACCTGCAGGTAGTCCAGCCGCGGGGCCGAGATGGACCCGGCGTCCGGGTGCCAGGGCTGGGCCGGGCCGGGGCATTGAATCCGGTGGCTGCTCATGACCAGGGGCAGGCGGAAATCCCTGCCCAGCAGAGACCGAACCGCGCCGGCCCCCTCCGGGTTTTTGATGACCGCGTCCACGAACCACTCTTCCTCCAAGATCTCGACCGGCTCCTCCACGTCGTGGTCCTTCATGAACTCGACGGTCCGGCGGTTGACCTCGTCCGAGACCACCCCCTCCAGCACCAGGTATCCGTTCCGGCAGAAATCCATCATCTGCTGGTCGGTAAGCGTCGGCTTGCAGTCGTAGATTCCCAGCGCCACGGCTGGCCTCCCTATTTCTCCAGGATGAACTCGCAGCCCATCCAGCGGTCGACTTCGTCGGGATGGTCGAACAGCAGGGACAGCTCCGGAAACTTGACCACCCGCCACCCGTCCCGGAGGGCGTCCAGCACCGTGTGGTAGGGCCAGTCCTCGAAGTCTTCGGGCGGCAGCCGCACTTCGCCTGCCTCCACGATGGACATGCCGTTGACCGGCGAGTCCACGGCGGTGCTGTGGGTCTGGAGGTAGAGCAGCTTCTGGGGCGCCGGGGCGCCGTCGCCGCCTCGCTTCAGCTCGTCCAGGGCCTCCTGCAGGTCCTGTTCGGTGAGCCTGCCCTTCCTGAGCTTGTCCAGCCAGCGGGTCAACTGTGCGGCATCGACCATGGAGTTCTTCCCTTGTTGAAATCGAGATCGGGATTCTACTTCAAGAGGCCGGCCCCGACAAGGCGTTGAGACCCGGTGGGATTGGTTCCTGCCAAGTGGCCGGCGGGATCGCCGCCCCAGGCTTTTTACTGTCAGCAAACCGGTCCGGGGATTGCCGCCCCCGACTATAAGAGTATAATGGAGCGCACCCTCCGGCGGTCCGGTATGTTGCCGGTCGCAACAGGCCGTCGACAACCAGGACTGGCGCCACAGGCCCCTTGGGCAATTTACCGTGGGGTTGCCGGCAGGGTCGAGCAGATCACGGGTCTCATCCCGGGTTCAGGAAAGGGAGGATTCCATGCGGAGCATCACCCTGGCGGTTTTGTTTTCCTTCGTGTTGATCGGGTCGGTTGCGGCCCAGGCGGAGGAAGGAGCTGATTCGGCGATTGTCCAGAAAGTCGAGAAACTGGGCGGCAAGGTCATGAAGATCGCCCAGAACGACGATGGCCTCGAGGTCTATTTTCACCTGGGCCGCAACCATGACGGCCTGCGGCAGTTCGA
>JAPOZE010000472.1 GCA_026706225.1 Acidobacteriota bacterium | reverse complement strand
GCTAGCAGGGTCTGGTGTCCCTTCAGGACCAGGTACAGGCCCCTCTCCATGGCAAAGTCCCTGGCCAGCTCGATTCGGTTCTCCTGCAGTTCCCGGGTCGAGATCTCCAGCAGTCGCGCGAATTCCCCCGGATGCGGGGTCAGCACCAGAATCTCCTCCTTGCGTCCCAGCAGTTCCATGGCGCCCTGGCAGGCGTTGATACCGTCGGCGTCCAGGACTACCGGCAGCCGGCAGTCCTCCAGAAAGCGCCTGACGAACTGGACCGTTTCACCCTCGCGCCCCAGGCCCGGCCCCAAGGCGACCACGGCTTTGCCCTGCAGCAAATTCTCGACCCTCGAGTAGTCGAACGCCTTGGTGGAGAATGCCCCCGAGGGGGTGGCTGCCAGTGGCTCCGTCATGACCTCCAGGAGTTGACCGGCCACGACCGGCTGGCAAGGGGCAGGCACCGCCAGGGTCACCAGCCCGGCGCCACAGGCCAGAGCCGCCTGGGCCGCCATGGTGGCGGCCCCGGTCTTGCCGGTCGAACCGGCGACCGCCAGGAGGTGGCCGAAGTGCCCCTTGTGAGCTTCGGGCTCTCTGGCAAAAGCCTGGAGGGTGGTTGCGGCCTCGGACCGGGTGACCTGATGGAGCCGGGACCCCGACTCCCCCACCAGTTCGGGAGGGCTGCCGATGGGAACCACCACCCATTTTCCGGAGAAGCGCGCCGCGGGCGCGAAGATATGGGCCGGCTTGGGCGCGGTGAAGGTCACCGTCAGCTCCGAAACCGGGGCTGACATATCGCCCGGGGGATTCCCCAGGCAATCGCAGTCCAGGCCGGAGGGAAGGTCAATGGCCACCACGCGGGGAAAGCGCCTCAGATGTTCGACGACCTCCGCCATGAATCCTTTCAGCGGGAGTCTGACTCCGGTGCCCAACAGGGCGTCCACCAGGATGTCGGTCCGGTCGGGGTCGAGGCGGGACTGCAGTCTGTCGGACCAATCGCCTTCCTCCACAATCCACTCAATGGGAACTCCCATCTTCTGAGCTACTTCCAGATTGGTCCCGGCGTCACCCTTCAAGGACTCCGGCCGAGCCATCAGGACCACTTGCGTGGCCACGCCTCCCAGGTGGAGGTGGCGGGCCACCACCAAGCCGTCTCCGCCGTTGTTCCCCTTGCCGCAGACCACCAGCACCCTCGAGCCCTGGAGCTCGCCAAAGTGCCGCTCCATCTCGCGCACCACTCCGCTGCCGGCGTTCTCCATGAGCAGCAGGCTGGGCAGACCGTACCGGGAGGTGGTCTCCCGATCCACCCAGCCCATCTGCCCGCTTGACAGGATCCTCATATCGCCTCTGGTCGCCGGGTTCGCCCCGAATTGCCCGAATTCAATCTAAGCGGTTGAGAAAGTTCAAGTCAAGATCAAAACCGGCGGTCCCGGAGGGGTGGATTCCGGGGGGAAAGGAACTCAACCGATGCTCATCCGGGAGCGTCGCCGCCGGGTGAGAAGCGCAGCTAACTGCAGACCGCACCCCGGTTGACAATCTCGGGGGCGGGTCCTAGAGTTTCAGTTGCAAGCCCCGACTGCACCACCGTCCATCCCAGGGTGCACGGCTCGCCCCGAGCCGTTCGGCGGATTCCAGGTCATGAGCCATTTCTATCTCTACCTGTCGATCATAGTGCTGGCCAAGGCGCTCACTCTGGGCCTGCTGGCGCTGGCTCGACAGCGGCGGAAGGCGGAGCGCCTGGATCGCAGCGCGTCCGACACCCCCGCCGATCTGGAGCTTTTCTCCTGTCTCAAGGCCGACCTGAAAGAGGTCGACGAGGGGGTGTTCCTGTGTCGAATGCGGTTTGCCAACCAGGCGGGCCGGGATTTGAAGTTTGAAGTTTGAAGTGGGAAAGAGGTCGGGTGAAGTCGGATTTGCCGGAGAGGACGTTTGAGTTTGCCCGGCGGGTGGTCGTGCTATGCCGGTTTAATGAAGAACAGACAGCAATGACCCCGAACTTCTAACTTTATCCTTCCCCCTCAAACTTCAAACGTCTTCCTTCAAACTTCAAAAGGCTATCGATCAGGAATCGGTCGCTTTGGGCAGCCTCTTCCAGTCGATAGCCTTTTGGAATTCTGGAGCGGGAAACGGGATTTGAACCCGCGACTTCAACCTTGGCAAGGTTGCACTCTACCGCTGAGTTATTCCCGCCAATGCCCCAAACCTTAAGAGGCTTCCCCTCGAAAGTCAATCCGTTTTTGGCTGCCGCAAACTGCCCGCTCAAGCCGACCGGGGTCTTTCATCCGGATGACCGAGCCCTGCGGCTTCGCTCTTGAACGGCGTCCACCAGTCTGAGCACGGCATCCACCGGGGTCTGGGGCAGGATGCCGTGGCCCAGGTTGAAAACGTGTCCCGGCCTCCCTCCAGCCCGATCCAGGATTTCCCCGGCTTTCTCCGCGATGCTGTCAGGATCCCCCAGCAGCACCAGGGGGTCCAGGTTACCCTGCACCGCTTGCCCCCCGCCGATCCGGGCCCGGGCCTGGGCCAGGTCGATGCGCCAGTCGACCCCGATGACGTCGGCTCCGGTCGATCCGACCAATTCCAGGTATCCGCCGGTACCCGTCGAGAAGTAGATGACCGGGACGCGGGGCCTGATGTTGTCGATCACCTGGATGGTGTAGGGCAGCACCGATCGCCGGTAGTCCTCCGGACTGAGGCAGCCGGCCCAACTGTCGAAGAGTTGAACGGCCTGAGCCCCGGCGTGAATCTGGCCGTTGAGGTACCTGGTGACACTCCGGGAAATCAACTGCATCATGGCGTCCCAGGCTCCGGGATGGCGGTACATCAACTCCTTGGTGTGGACATAGTTCTTGGACCCGCCTCCCTCGGTGATGTAGGAGGCCAGCGTGAAGGGAGCCCCGGCAAAGCCGATGAGCGGCAGGTCGGGCCGCAGCCCGGCCCGAGCCTTGCGCACGGCCTCGAACACGAACGACAGGGATTCTTCCGGGTTGACCTCGGACAGTCGGTCCACCTCCGCCTGTGAACGGATCACTCCCTGGATGCTGGGGCCATCCCCGCCCTCGAAGGTGAGGCCCAGGCCCATGGGTTCGACGATCAAGAGGATATCGGCAAAGATGATGGCGGCATCCACCCCGAGACGATGGGCCGCGGTAACGGTCACTTCGGCCGCCAGGTCCGAGTTCTTGCACAAACCGAGAAATGAAGTCCGGGAGCGTATTTCCCGGTATTCCGCCATGTAGCGCCCGGCCTGACGCATGAGCCAAATGGGCGTGTATTCGGTGGCCTGGCGACGGCACGCCCGCATGAAGACGCTGCTGTCCAACAGACTGTAGGCCTGCCGGGGCGGCGTTTCCGACTCCACCTCCACCGGAACGGACACACGGGAAGACGCGGGGGCTCCCCTGCCCAGCGGGATGCCGGCGGCTATCCTGGAGGCTTCCTCCACCAACCGGGCCATGTTGGGCTGGCCGGCTTCCAGGTCTACCCGCACCGACTCGCGCCGCAGCGCCTGGCTGCAGTTGGGCCCGATGGAAGCAGTAACCGTATCGTTCAAGGCGCGGCGGAGGGCATCGGATTTTTGCTGCTGGTTTGCCAGTTGGAAGAGGTGGGACACCTGCATGGAATTGGTAAACAGGACAACCCGGCAGGTTCCGGCGATCAGGCCATCGATGGCCCGGCAGAGGGGACCGGTGTCGGAGGGCAGGGTCCATCGATAGACGGGAACCTGCAGCACCTCGGCTCCCCGTTTCCCGAGCTCTTCCAGAAACGGTCGATTGGGAGTCCCATACTCCTGAACCGCCACCGTCAATCCGGAGAGGTTGGGGCAGCCCTCACTGGTATCCATGACTTCCAGAACCTCCCGCCAGGTATTGGGTTCGGGAACGGGAATGACCGTGGACAGGCCCAGGGCCCTGAGGGCCGCAATGGGCTTGGGGCCGCGTGCGATCAGCGTGGCTCTGGCCAGGGCTCCAAGCAGGTCCCGCTGCCGGTAGCGCCTCTGCAGCACCTCCATCAGGGTCCGGGTTCCCACGCCGGTCATGAAGACGGTTACCGCGACCTCGCCCCGCAGGAGCCTTTCCCCGAATCGGATGGCGCCGACGTTCTGTTCCAGCGGGACCTCCGCCATGGCCGGAGCCAGTTGAGCCACGCCGTGAAATCTGGAAATCAACGAGGCCATTTCCTCCGCGAGACGGCTTTCGAAGGCAACCACGCGTTGCCCCTGAAACCCTGCTGGAATTGGATCGACAGCACTCATGGACCGAATCGACCGGAGAAGAATCCGCCTTTTGCCGTGCTCCCCGTGCCCCCAATTCTCATCGGGGTAACAAGCGGAAAGAACAACCGAGGACTATGGTATCATGCGCCCTTCCAGGCCAGACGGCCTCACTCACCATTCATGATTCATCATTCCTCATTCATCATTCATCATTCATCATTCCGGACTCCAGGAGGTCGATCTTGAACCAACGGCTTAAAACCGGTCGACGGCCAGGCTCCCGGACGGGTGCCGGTGGATTGATTCTCTGCGTGCTTCTTCTGCTCGCTTGCGAGCCCCGGAAGGCCCCCCTGCCCCTGTCCCAGTCAGACCCGGAAACCGGGTCCCCGGCCAACACCCTGACTCCCGAGGAGACC
>JAPOZE010000338.1 GCA_026706225.1 Acidobacteriota bacterium | reverse complement strand
CAGTGATCCGTGCCTGAACCCGCCCCCGCTTGGCAATTCCTACATAGTTGTCCTTGCCGCCTTCGGTCTGGATTCGATAGAGAACCGGTTTTTGTTGCGGAAGCTTACCGACGCCTCCTTTGTTGAACCGTACAGTCTTCTTGGCCATGCCTCAACCTCACTCTTTTTCTTAGATTCAATGATTGATGGTCTTCACCTAACCTCTACCACAAACTCTTACGCCGACACTTGATCTCGGAGCACACGGATACCAGCCCTTACCTGTCCAGCCCGATCACCCAAATCGACGACAACATTCCAATGCCCCTGATGGGGTGGTGACAGGCACACGGGACTCCGAATAGCCCATCCCCCGAAGTAGTTAAAGGCTTGCCCACGTTTGTATGCGGAAAGGTTTGAGTCATCGAGGAGCATTACGTTCGCCTGACTATCCAGATCCACCAAAACCCTATCCCCTGATTGCATGTCCTCCTTCAGGACTCTTTCTTCAAAAAACTCACAAATCGATCCAACAGTTGCTGTTCTTCGCTCGTTAGCTTGGCGAACGACTCTGATTGGGCCGCAAAACGGGAAGCTTCCTCCCTGATCTCGGCTGGCACTTCACGGACCGCGCCTGCGAGGGCCAACAAACGTCTCAGCGGGATGCCATAAAACTCGCTAAGACGGTAGAGAGAAGCGGGTCGCGGGCGATAGCCGGGATTCTGTTCCATGGCAACAATCTCACCCTGGTCCATCTCCAGCTTTCTGGCCAGTCGATCGATCGTAAGGCCCCGTCTCCGCCGGAGGTTCCTCACGACTTCCCGAAAAACTCGTCGCATCCGTTCAACCTCGGGATTCTCTGCGGTGACCAGAACTCTGACCCGCTGGTTGAGCGCTCGGGCTATCCGGTCCAACATGGACAGTGAGTGCCCCTGGTAGTCCGCATCTTCAAGCCGGCTAATCACGGATTGAGTGGTGTCGACTAGCTCCGCAAGTTCTTTCTGGGTCAGCCCCGCTTCCTTCCGAAGCTCGCTTATGGTTCGGGCAATATGGGCATTGACGCGTTCCTCTTCAAGGGAAGCGGTCCGTACCGGATCATTCTTGATGTAACGACGTTGCAGAATCTCGTTAGCGTTGGAGGTCTTCTTTCTCATTTTTTTCGGTCTATTCTCGATACGTATGAATATCCGGGTTCTGTTCAAACTGTTGTCTTCTCTTGATCGCCCGTTCTATCTCAACATCCGGAACTTTGCCTTCTTTGGTCAGTCCGTGAGATAGGACGGCGGAATCGTGGCTAAAGAAATAGAGCATTCGGTAATGAACTCCTTGCCGAGCGGCTCGCAACTCGTAAATGCCATCCCGGAGATAGTCCGCTTCCGGCCGGCGCAACTCGTGACCCATTTCAGCAAGCCGTCCCACGCGTACAATGCACTTGTCTTGTACTTTTGCCGGTTGTGCATCGAGCCACTATGGGAGCGGGACCGAACCGTTGTCTTCCGCGAACAGGACCACTTGTGTTTTCGGCAAGCCCAATCTCCTTCTATCGCATTATTGCGATTTTTCAGGTGCCTGTCAATCGCAATATTGCAATTGTCCTCGAACCGCTGATCGTTCCGCTCCCCTCCGGCGCCACTCGGCGATCTCCCTCGGCGTCGGCCAGCTCGAAGTCGACCCTCCCCCAGCTGGAGTTTCCGCAACTTCAGGAAGGACCACCTCCTTGCGGTCGATTCTTCCAGGGTTACACGTAGACCAACACCCCGCTGAGGAGTACTAAGGGAAGCATGGCTTTGTGGCCGGGATGCAACTCCTTGGTCAGTTCGAGGCTGGCGGGTAGGTGGGTTCTCGGGCGGGGGGAACGGTGCGCCGCATACAAGGGCTGTTACCGCGGGGAAATTAGTCTAATTCAGCATCTCTGCCGCCGACTTTATCGACTCTACAGCGCCCCACAGAGCCAGAACGAACAGAAATCCCATGAGAAGGTTCTCCCACCAGCGGTTGCGGTAGCGCGGTCCGACAAGACGGGGGCTGGCCGTGATCCACCAGAGCCCCCCGGCCAGGGCCGGAATGAGGACCACCATCAGGGTATTGACCAGCAGCGTCAGCCTGACGAAGTCGGCTCGCTCGGTGAAGACCCAGACCAGCGGCGAGACCAGGGTCCAGACCGCCACCAGGCGGTAGACGGGATGCAGGCGATGGTCGGTGGGGGGCGCTTCCGGGGTCCGCCAACGGCGGTAGGCGTGGCTTGCCAGACAGCCCAGTCCCAGGCCGCAGCCGAGCAGCGAGGTGTAGACGGCGCCGAACAGACCCAGGAAGAACAGCAGCCGCCCCCCGTTGCCGAGCACGATTCCCAGCAGCCCGGTCAGATCATCCAGGGTCCCGATGCGGCTGCCGCCGGCGTGCACCAGTTCGGCCCCCAGGGTCCAAACCGCCAGGTTGAAAAGGATCATGGCGCCCATGGCCAGCATGAAGTCGTAGGTCTGCACCCGCCGGTAGGCCGGTCCCCGCCAGCCCTTCTGTTCCAGAAAGTAGGGGTAGACCAGGTTCATCAGCGAGCCCCCCACGGCGCCCACCATGGCCATGGCCACCACCATGGCGCCGAAGGGGCCCTGTGTTGCCGGGAGCTGGAAGGTCAGGACACCCTTCAGGATGCCTGCCAGGTCGGGTCCGACCCAGATGGCGGTGCCGAGGAGCGAGACCGTCATCAGGACCATGAACCCCTTGAACACCCATTCGACACGGGCGTACACCGGCCGGAAGACAATAACCAGCCCGATGACCACCCAGACCAGTGCCCACTGCCACTCACGCCCCGCGCCGGTCAGCTCCACCATGATCTCCCCGACACCGGCCACCATGTAGGCCCCGTTGACGTGAGCGACGATCACCGCCACCACCAGCAGAAAGGGGGCATACCAGCGGTGGAGACGAACCAGGCCGTCCAGCACCCCTTCCCCGTGAGGATTGCAAAGCTGATACTTGGCGATGGTGGTGACGAAGAAGAACCGCATCAAAAGGGCAAACACCATAGCCCACATGAGCGCGTAGCCGTAGTTGCCCCCGGAAATGCCGGCCGAGAGGATGTCTCCGGATCCCAGCCAGGTCAGAATCACCACGAATCCCGGACCGAAGGACTTCACATAGTCCGTAAAGCTGCGGGGAATGGGAGCCGGCGGCGTGGGGTCATCGAGCCTGGACGTGGCCATGGTGGAAACCGTCATTTGTTTACCGGCGCCGGGACCCGCCTTCCAACTCGGCCAGGTCGAACCGGTAGAAAGTGATCTCGCCGTACCTGGCTGCCGCACCTTTCGCTGTTTCCACCACCATGCCGATGGTGCCGTCGGCCAATCGTTGCAGGACCGAGTAGGCGGCAAACCCGTTGTTGAGTTGAACCGGATTGGTGAAGGTCTTTCCTTCGTCGTAGCTGGTCCAGACCGTGATGTTGTTGCGGTTGAGGCCGCTTTCCCCGCGCGGTCCGGAAAAAAGGATCCGATCGCGGTCGTGCCCAGCGCGTTTGGCGGAATAGCGCACCAGAGAGCCGTCCACTTCCGTGATGGGTATGGCGTCCGGACTGTCGGGTCGCCAGGTGAGGCCGCCATCGGTGCTGATGTGGCGCCGGCGGAACTTGCCGCTTTCCGGCCGAGCGTCCAGCAACACTCTGCCGTCGGTCAACTCGACGACTTCATCTTCGTTGGCCTCGGGTCCCGGCGTGACGTTGCCGACCTGCCAGCTCTTACCGTGGTCGTCGGAATAATAGACGAACGGCTCAACGGTAACCGGTCCGTCTGGTGTTCTTGATCCGCCGCGCTTGGCTGGAATAATCAGCCGGCCGTTGCGCGATCTTTTTTGGTCCTGCCATTGAAGTTGAATGCCGCTGCCCGGACCGGGTTCGGCTTGACGCCAATAGAGGCCGTCACTGGTCTCGTGCGGTTCGTCCGGATAGACCACTTGCTTGCGGTCCGACCAGGTCTGGCCGTTATCGGTGCTCGAACGGAACCACACGATGTGGTTGCCGTCCTTGGAGTCCGGGCTTTGCCCGTAGGCCATATTACGGGGCGCAATGTCCGGCAATTGTCCATAGAACAGGAACACCGTCCCGGTCTTGGCATCGAGCACCGGCGTCGGGTCGGCGAAATCGAGCAGGTCCCCACCTGGGCGGAAACCGGATTCGATGACAACCATCGGTTGCCAGGTTCGACCGTTATCGGTGCTCCGGCGCAGCACCAAGTCGATGGGGGCGTTTTCATCGCGACGCGGGTCACTACCGTCTCCCCGGCGCCCCTCGGCAAAGACCAATACCGACCCATCCTGGGAAACGATCATGCCCGGTATGCGAAAAGTGTGGTAGCGCTCCTGCTGCGTGACGTAGTCCCCCTTGGGAGAAACGAACGGTACCGACACCGTAATGATCTCTGCCACCGCCGGCAATGAGCCCCAGATCGACAGCATTGCAAATATAGAGACACTGCGGACGTATCCTCTCAACTGCGCCATGTCTACCTCCCTGGCCCGTGTTCCCACGGCCTGAACCGGCGAAGAACCCTGTCCTTGTTCCGGAACCCGGGAGGCGTGCCATCAACTCCCGATCCCGTTTGGCATTTCTTCGGTGTGCCGATCCAGAATACCAGAATGGCTGCTCCGGGTCGCC
>JAPOZE010000474.1 GCA_026706225.1 Acidobacteriota bacterium | reverse complement strand
CCGCCATGTAGCGCCCGGCCTGACGCATGAGCCAAATGGGCGTGTATTCGGTGGTCTGGCGGCGGCAGGCTCGCATGAAGACACTGTCGTCCAGCCGGCTGTAGGTCTGCGGGACCGGTATCCCGGACCCGACCTCCACCGAAACGGCCACCCGGGAAGAAGGCGGGACTCCCTGGTGCAGTGGCCTGGCGGCGGCTTTCCTGGAAGCCTCCTCCACCAGGCGGACCATGTTGGGCTGGCCGGCTTCCAGGTCTACGCGGACGAGCTTTCGGCGCAGCGCCTGGCTGCAATTGGGACCGATGGAAGCGATCACCGCATGGTTCAAGGCACGGCGGAGGGCATCGGCCTTGTGCTGCTGGCTTGCCAGTTGAAAGAGGTGGGACACCTGCATGGAATTGGTAAACAGGGCCACCCGGCAGGTTCCCGCGATCAGGGCATCGATGGCCCGGTAAAGGGGACCGGTGTCGGAGGGCAGGGTCCATCGATAGACGGGAACCTGCAGCACCCGGGCTCCCCGTTTCCTGAGTTCTTCCAGAAACAGTCGATTGGGCGTCCCATACTCCTGAACGGCCACCGTCAATCCGGAGAGGTTGGGGCAACCCTCGCTGGTATCGATGACCTCCAGAATTTCCCGCCAGGTATTGGGTTCGGGAACGGGAATGGCCGTGGACAGGCCCAGCGTCCTCAGCGCTGCAATGGGCTTGGGGCCTCGTGCGATCAGCGTGGCTCCGGCCAGGGCATCCAGCAAGTCCCGTTGCCGGTAGCGCCTCAGCAGCACCTCCATCAGGGTTCGGGTTCCCCCGCCGGTCATGAATACGGCCACGTCGACCTCGCCCCGGAGCAGCCTTTCCCCAAATCGGACGGCGCCGACATTCTGTTCCAGCGGCGCCTCCGCCAGTGCCGGAGCCAGTTGAGCCACACCCTGATGTCTGGAGATCAACGAGGCCATTTCCCCCGCGAAGCGACTCTCGAAGGCAACCACCCGTTGACCCTGAAACCCTGCACCCATTGGATTAACGCCACTCATGGACCGAATCGTTCGCGGAAGCAACCGCCTTTTGCCATTCCCCCGACCCCCCAATTCTCATCGGGGCGCCAAGCGGAAGGCCAGCCGACAACTATGGTATCATGCAGCCTTCCCTTCGACTTGGCACCACGGCGACCACCGGCAATTCTCAGTGCGCCATTCAACCAAGGGCAGGGGTCAGGAGCCCAAGAAGGCAGGGTTGGCGGCATGCCGTGAGACCGGCTGTGGAACGGTGCATTCAGGAGCCGGAGGTCGAGAGGCCCGCGCTCCCGGTGAGAAGGGTCTTTTTCATCATTCCTCATTCATCATTCATCATTCACCATTCAAGGAGTCGATCTTGAACCAGCCGCTTGCCAACCGTCGACGCACGGGCTCCCGGATGGGTGCCGGTGGATTGATCCTCTGCACGCTTTTCCTGCTCGCTTGCGGGCCCCGGGAGACTCCCCCGCCCCCTTCCGAGTCCGGGCCGGAAACCGGGTCCTTGCCCAACACCCTGACTCCCGAGGAGTTCAGCCAAGGCTGGATTCTTCTTTGGGACGGAGAGACCACCTTCGGCTGGCAGTCATTGGGAGGGGCTCAATGGCAGATCGGTAACGGGATCCTTTCCGCCGCCTCCGGCGACTCCGGTTGGTTGGCCACCAATGCGCAATTCGCCGACTATGTGCTGAAGCTGGAATATCGCACCGGCGCCGACGGCAACAGCGGAGTCTTTCTGCGGTCTCTCAAGGAGGGAGAACCCCACCAAACCGGATACGAGCTCCAGATTTGCGATTCACATGCCAGCTACACCACCGGCAGCCTGGTCAACCACATCAAGGCCACACCGGTAGCCACCGACCCCGATCGCTGGCAGAGCTACGAAATCTCGGTTCAAGGAGACCATTTCGTGGTGCGGCTCAATGGCGAGCAGATCCTGGATGCGCGAACCGACGCCCATCGGACGGGGCACATCGGCCTGCAGTACAACCAGGGCAAGAAAATAGAATTTCGCAGCATCAAGCTGAAACCCTTGGGGCTGGAACCGCTATTTGACGGCGAGAGCCTGAAGGGCTGGCGCAAGGTGGACCGGCCAAACAAGCCGATGCCGCACCATTGGTCGGTCGGAGAGGGACTGATTCACGTGGAAATGGGAGCGGGCCATCTCGAAACGGAACGGAACTTCCAGGACTTCGTATTCCAGCTCGACATCCGGACCAATGCCCCGGACGCCGATACCCATCCCAACAGCGGAGTCTTCTTCCGCGGTGACCCCGGGGGGTTCTGGACAGGCTACGAATCCCAGATTCGCAACCAGTTCGAGGAGGGCGATCGTACCCGTCCGGTGGACTTCGGCACGGGCGGTCTCTACTTCTACCATCCCGCCCGGCGGGTCATTCCCAGTGACGGTGAGTTCTTCACCAAGACGATCGCCGCCAAGGGCCGCCACATCGCGGTCTGGGTGAACGGCTATCCGGTCACCGACTTCCTGGAGGATCGTCCCGAAGGAAGGAACGCCAGGAAGGAAGCCCGCCTGGAGGGAGGCACCTTCAGCCTGCAGGCCCACGATCCCACCACCAACCTGGACTTTCGAAACCTCAGAGCGGTGGAGCTACCCGAGCGATAACCCCTATTGGCCGCTGGTTTCAGCGACCCGATGAGAAATGCGGGTGAACCTGCCTGTCCGCGATTCTCATTTTTTTCTGAAGGTGATTCCCGGCTTGATCATCTCGGCCGCGGTCATCCCCACCAGCCCCGAGACGGGCTCATCCACCAATATCCCGAATGACTGTGCGTGAACCGGATTCAGCCAGAGCTTCCAGGGCGGATTGAGGGCGGGCGGGATGGACTCGTCCGAATCGGCACTCAGGTAGAACCAGGCCAGCAGGGTGGCGATACTGGTGGTGACCCTTTTTTCGGGCCCTTCGCCCCACAATCCCTGCTCGCTTCGAACCCTCAGCAGCCAGCGAATGGTGAGGTCCAGTTCCAGTAGCATCCAACCGGTCAGATCCTTATCGTCCAAGAGGTAGTAGGCGGCTTGAACCGCCTCGGCCCAATAGGGGATGACTCCCAGCGAGTCCTGTAAAGAGATCTTTCCATCGACGATGGAGGGGATCTGTCCGTTGGGCCTCCGGCTCCGGACCAGCCAACGCACCCCATCCGCCGCCAAGCGGCGATATTCCGAATTCTCGGTGAGCGCGTAGAGCTGAGCGAAAAACAGGCTGCCGGCCGCGGTGGAAGCCGTGGAGGGCCGGACCGAGACCCGGCCGTCGAGAGTTCCCATGGCGATGGCGCCTTCATCCTCTTCCCCGGTGATCACCCAGCCGTTCGACCCTTCCCAACCCTTCCGTGTCCCATCCCCCTGGTAGCCCTCCACCAGCACCCGGGCGTACCGTTCCAGCGCCTGGCGATAGGCGCGCCGGCGGGCTTTGCCGGCATAGTCATGGCTCCGGGCCAGGGCAGCGGCCGCCAGAGAGGAATCGGCCGAGTTCAAGGGCAGGCCGTCCTCCCGGCCGGCCCACAATGCCCCGGGGTCGCCGGCTGTTGTCCGCACCGGCTGCTGCCGGGCAATCAGTCGATCGCCCCACCCCAAGGCTGCATTCAGGTAACCCTTCTGTTTTCCCGCCAAATCGTAGCCGGCCAGCAGGGCGCGAATCGACGCGGCTGAAGTCCAGGCGGCGGACTCGGATTCCCCGGTGGCCCGAGTCTCGATCCAATCGCAA
The DNA here is from genome assembly GCA_026706225.1 of Acidobacteriota bacterium. The sequence goes on along the minus strand of JAPOZE010000474.1, from coordinate 898 downwards.
ATCTCCACCAGGGTGTGCTTCAACTGTTTCTTGGCGGCTTTTCGGAAGAGCTTCTTGGCCTGAAGCTGGACCGGCATGGCTACGGCCAGCAACAGGACAAGCGGAAGCACCCTCCTCGCGGAGAAACGTTTCATGGAAATTTCCGAGTGGCCGCCGTCAACTGCAGCGGGAGGCCAGCGGGGTGACGAGCGGGACTTATGTCCCTCAGTGGTTAGCCCGGCCCCCGCCCCAGACGACGGGGCGGATCATACAGGACGAAACCGGGTGGTTTCAGACAAGTGGTCAGTGGTCAGCCGCTCCCCGCCCCGCCATGCGGATCATACAGGGTGAAACATAGGTCTTTCGGACGAGCGAAGGGTGAGGAGTGGGGAGTGGTCAGCCAAGGGCTTCGGGAAAAGGCAAGCGCCTGATGACTTGGTTGCACTTCTTATGGGATGGTACCGAAACCGACAAGATGCTTTGCGTGTCGTTCAAACAACTATCCACTAATCACTAGCCACTATCCACTTTTCACTTGGCCTCGACGCCGTCTCATACGACGCGGCGGCTCATAAGGGACGAAACAGGCGTGTTTCAGGCCGGGCTGGGAGTGGGCCAATAACTCGCCGCCTGCCGGCGGCGAGGGGTGGCGGATGCAATGAGCACGGGCTCACGCCCCGGGGTTCGAGATGCAATGCCAATCCGGCCGCTGGAGAGCAACGGCAGCCGGCGGTTGTCCCGCTCGGACTACTTCTCCAGAACGAACTTGGTCATCAGGTACTTGAATCGACCCTGCTCCTCCGGCCCGATCTCCTTGTCGACCATCCGGGCCGTGGCCACGTCCCCCCGGACCACCACCTGTTCCTTGCGATAGACGTCCGAAGTGACGGAGTTGCCTTCCAGCACCTAGCCCAGGTCG
>JAPOZE010000615.1 GCA_026706225.1 Acidobacteriota bacterium | reverse complement strand
TAATAGGGGCAACTATAGGGGCAACCCAATCCACTCAAAGATCATAGAGTTATATATATCAATGGGTTACAGAAGATATACAGTAGTTGCCGGGCGTACCACTTTCCCATCTCCGGTTCAATTGCAGACGGCTTGCTTCGGCTGCCCGGGCGGTTGTTCCCATGGAGCCGGCGGCGGCCTCGACCTTGGCCTTGAGTGCGCCCTTTTTGGTTCAACTCCTGGGATGACCGGATGCTGTCCGACGGCGACAGTCGGGTGTAAACGGAGGATGGAATCCATGAATGAGCGAAACCTTTCGGATCGGCGAAGCTTCCTGAGGAATGTGGGGGCCGGACTGGGATTGGGCTTGGCGGGTCCGGTCGGATCCTTGGCTTTCCCAGGTGGATCGCGGGCCAGTGAATCCCTCGCGAAGGTTCGATACCGCTGGGTCAGCGTCCGCGAAATCCATGGCGACGGCACCCACAACGCCTGGCCCGACATCTGTCGCTGGCGGGACCGCTACTACGTGGCATTCAACTCGGGCGGCAAGAACCACGGTGGAGGCCACGGTCTCCTGGTGCTCTCTTCGGCCGACGGCCTCAACTGGGAGACGGTGCTTCACAAGTCTGCCGGGGAGTGGGGAGTCCTGGGAAACACCACCCGAACGACCGTGTGTCCCAAGTTTCTCCCGCTCGAGGATCGGCTGATCCTGGTCTTCTACTTCTATACCTCCGGGGACACGAACGGCAGTCCGCAACGAAAAGCAGATCTCAAGCGACGCTGGCTGAGCCTGAAGGGATCGGAGGAAAGCTTCCAACGGTGGGTCCAACACCACAATACCTCCTTCCGCACCGGGGTCAGCTACACCGAGGACGGCGTCCGCTTTGCGGATCCTGAGCCCTTGCTGGACCCGAGCTGGCGGGTCTGGCGGCCCCAGACCTTCAAGGGGCGCCACTACATTATCGGCTACCGTTGCCACGGGCAGGAGTGGTCCTTTTCGCCGGAGCTGGAGAGCATGATCCCGCAAGCCCACACCTTCGAGATGTTCGAGAGCGCCTCCTTGTTCAGCTCGGTGGACGGTCTGAGCTGGGGGAAGGTCAGCGATATCGCCGCCGAGGACAACGACGAGACCGACTTCGACTTCGCCCCGGATGGCCGAATCCTGGCGGTGAGCCGCAAGGGCGCCTCCTCCAAGCTCCATCCGGGAGCCAGGCCGGGGAGTCGGCATGCCCTCGCCTACCTCAGCCATCCGCCCTATCGGAGCTGGCGGCGGCTGCCCCTGGACCGCATGATCCAGGCCCCGGCGGTGCGCTGGGCCAGGGATCGATGGATGGTCGCCGGCCGCTATATCGACGGGGACACCGAGCAGGCTCACCCGAGCCGCGCTGACTATCCTCACAAGGCGCAGCGCTACGGGACCCGCATGTGGACCCTGGAGGATCAGACCGGCGCCCTCACCCAGGCGGTCACCTTGCCCAGTTGGGGAGACTGTTCCTATCCGGGCATGATCGAGGAAGCCAATGGCGACCTGCTGGTGGTCTACTATTCCCACTCGATCACCACCGACGGTCATCAGTACATCGGCGGCGGGCTGTGGCCGGGCAAGATGCCTCCCGCCTCGATCTATCTGGCCCGAGTGGTCAGGGAAGAGATGAGTTGAGGCTCTGCCGTTGTTCCCTCCGAATCCCCTGTCCGCCATGATCGCCGGCGCCGTCCTGGCCGTGCCGCTGCTGTCGGGACTTGCGATTCCGTCCTCGCCTCCGCCGGCACCAGCGCAGGCCGGCTGTTTCGAGGCCCCCGAGTCCGAGGGAACAACAGCCTTCGGCCCCATGCGGGAAAAGGCCCTGCTTTGGGACCGCTTCCTGCTGGGGTTCCTGGTCCGCCGGATCGCCGGTCAACAGTTGGAGAGGTATCGGAAGGAGCAGGGAATCCCGCTCAGATTCATGCTGGCTGAGGAAAGTAGTGAGCCCCTCCAATCACGCGTCCCGGATCAACTGAGGCGGTCGGGAACGGCGGGAAGCGTTGAATCCCATTCCTGCGGCACGGCCGTTCGGGCCTTTGTCAAGGATCTCGGCAGCCACGGACTGTCCGAATGGCTGCTGCCCGACTGGGTGCTGGAATTCAACCGGAAGGGCAAGGTCATCGCCCGCTGGGACATCCCCTTGAACGCACCGGTACGGGCGGTCCAGGAAGATTCGATCTGGGTGAGCTGGGACCCGCAGCCGCTGTGTTCCGGCCAAAGCCTGGACGTGAAGGCCTATCTTGTGATCGGATCGAACGGAAGTCTCAGGGCCGCCTCCCGCCCGGGCCTCATCTCGGAGGGACGCAAGATCAAATGCCCCAGGAGCCCCGATATCCCGCCTTCCGAGTTCCTGGTCTGCCAGTCCCTGCGAGACCTCAAGACCCGCAAGAGACGCCGATTGGCCTACCAGTTGCCCTGCGAGTGAAGCCGACTCGGTCCGAATCGGTCACCCGGCCGGCCCTCGAAGGCCGCGGCGGGCATCGGCAGCGTCCGCAAGTTTCCGTGCCCGATATTGCAATTGAATTGAAGTGTCCCGCTCAAGGAATCGCGGTGAGCCATCAGGACCCGCCCACAGCCGATCGATTCATGGAGATGGCCCTGCGCCTGGCGCGGAAGGCCTTCTCGATGGAGGAGGTCCCGGTGGGAGCGGTGGTGGTGGTGGACGGCAAAGTGGTGGGCCGCGGCTACAACCAGAGCCTCACCCGATCGGACCCCACTGCCCACGCCGAGATCCTGGCCCTGCGCCAGGCTGCCAGGAGGGTAGGGAATTACCGTTTGACTTCAGCGACGATTTATTGCACCTTGGAGCCGTGTGCCATGTGTGCCGGCAGCCTGGTCTGGGCCCGGGTCCAACGCCTGGTCTACGGCGCCAAAGACCCCAAGGCCGGCGCGGTCGACTCCCATCTCCGGCTGTTTGAATCGGAATCGGTCAACCACCGGGTAGAGGTGGTGTCGGGCGTCGGGGAAGGCGAATCCATCAAGCTGCTGCAGGAGTTCTTCCGGCTTCGGCGCTAGCCGAGTTCTCGGCGGACGGAACACAGGCCCATCAAGCGGAGAGGTACCGAAGTGGTCATAACGGGGCCGCCTCGAAAGCGGTTAGGGGGTTAGTCACTCCCACGCGGGTTCGAATCCCGCCCTCTCCGCCAGGAATAATGTGTAACCCAATATTTATCAATTAACGATGTCTGAAACCACTGTAGACCATTTCCCCAATAGTCCCCCATCTGTTACAGACAACATCTTTCTTTAGTTCCCCTCCTTAACCATCGTAATCCGTTCCATCGCCATCAGGAACCAGCTTGTGCATTCTGATGGGGTGCTCAGTGCCTAGATCCATTTCTTCCTTGGGCGGGTTCTTCCGCAAGGCATTGCTGTGGACGTAGTGCGCCACTAGTATGAATACCAGCACAACGGACAGCAGCAGGAAGAACGCCCATGAAAAGCTCCCGATGAGTCCCAATGCGAAAAGGATCAGAAACACTGTCGCAATTGGCCGGTAAAGGGTTTTCGCCATCATCTTTTCCTCACTTCGCTGGTGCTGCCTTTGGCAGGGGTGCCTCGGCCGGTTTGGCCTCTGGCATCATGAAGACCGACGGAGCAAGCGGGCACGTGCTCTGGCTCCTGAAGAATTACGGAACAAAAAAGGGACGTTGTTGAATTACTGGAATAACTCTCCTTTGTTTCCTATTTCCATCTAACCAAAACGACGAAGCAGATGCCTTTTCGAGCACTTCAGCACACTCGGAGGCACAGGCTCCGCGATTCGTCCTCAAACGGGTACGAATCGTTGCACCAAGCAGTTCCCCCAACGGTATCCTGGACTTTTCCTCCGTTTTTTCCTCCCCCTCCAGGCATCGACAGCATCGCTAGACCGAGTTATTCCACTAATTCAACAACGTCCCATATTGACACTCGCGAATACGTTCCTGATACTCGAGTCCGTCCACCGCCTGCCAGATGCTTGCCGTATGCTTGAGCACCTCCTGAAACGACGCGGCCGAGCCGCGCTGTTCCCGAATTCGAAATTCGCTAACCGCTTGGCGAATCAGGGAGGCCATGGACACACGGCGCAACACGGCCTGCTGGTCCGGCCACGCCTTTTGTTCGTCATCCAAGCTGACCACTGTTCGGACAAGCATTTTGCCTATGGATTCAGCAGTAGGTTGGCGCCCACCTCAATCAAGGTTGCCGTTCCCTCCTCCCTTCAATTGAATGTTGGCGCGACTCTGCATCGGAGACCGTCTCGTCCGCTCGAAGGTGGGCGAGGCATCCCCTGGCGCTTCCGCGCTGTTGGCGAATTATCGTAATGTGACCCTCGGCAACGAAAACCCGGCATTCGTCACCCGGCTCGATACCGGCCAAGCGGCATTGATCGGCAGGTAGCGTGAGCTGGCGCCCGGCGATGATTCTGGGCATCATCAACTCCAGTGAACTGGATCAGTGACCCGGCAATAGTAGCAATTGCCTCACTTGATCTCAGTTTGTAAATGAACTGCATCAGGCGTACATCACGATGCCAATACCTCATTCAACGGGGGACACCTACACCCAAATGCCCAGGACGGCCATGCCGGCGAGGCCGACGAATACCAGGACGAATTTGAGGAAGCGGTCGGTGTCCTTTACCGGCATCGGCACG
>JAPOZE010000023.1 GCA_026706225.1 Acidobacteriota bacterium | reverse complement strand
CGAAGCTCCATCCGGTCCTGAATCCAGTAGAGGCCCTGCTGGACGTCTTCTTCCTTCTGGCCGCTGATACGTACCTCCCGAGGGCCCGCCTGGACGTTGAAACCTCGAGTGGCTTCGGCGCCGGCAGGGCTCACTTCCATCCGAATGGCTTTCCCCCGGGAGGGCGGGCCAGGGGCGATCTCCACCCGGGCTCCCATGGAGCCGCCAAGGTAATCCTGGAAGCGCCGGGCAACCTGGGCCAGTCTGGGCCGGGAGGGCTGAATCAGGCTCCAGCCGGTGCTGAGATCCACTTCGGTCCGGGAGGCTCTTCGGGTGGCATCCCGCAGTTGGGGCCGCCGGGTCACGCTCAGTTCCCGGACGAAGTGGAAGGGCTCCTGACCCGGTTCCTCAAGCCGGCTTCCCAGCGTTTCCTTCAGGATCTCGCGGATGTGCGCGGCCCGGCGCAGTTCTTCAGCGGTGGGACCGCGATAGAGCAGCTCTCCGCAGTCAGGCTTGGGCCCCAGCTTGATATCCAGGAAATCGTCCTCCTTGAGGGCGAACTCGAACTTGGCAGGGTCCCAGTCCAGGAGCCGGATGAGTTGATGGCGAGGGAGCAGGTGCCAGTTCTGGCGGATCACCGTGATGTGAATCCGCCTGAGCTGATCGGGACTCAAACGGCGCTTCGGAGGAAGGCCCATGGCTTCGCCCAGGCGAAGCACGCTGGCTTCGCCGGTTTCCAGCACCCGGGCGATCCGGGAGGTGTTGGCCAGCTCCCAGTTGCGCCACACGAACTGGAAGACCCGATTGGGAAAATGGGGCTCCGGAATGGGCTGAGGCGAAGCAGCGGGAGGATCGCCGGAGCGGCAGCGGCTGAGGCCGAGAGCCAGAGGACCCAGGTAAAGAAATTCCCGGCGTTGCATGGATTCCCCTTTCGCGGTTGCAGCGTCGCAGTCCGTTATTCGGCGCCAGTGGGTCTTTTCCGGGAAAGCCTAACACCCGCGCCCGGCGGCGGCAATAAGGATGCGGTCAGGGTGATAGAATGACTGCCCATGTTCTCGACCCTTCATCCGCTCGACCTGGCCGTCCTGGCCGTCTACTTCCTGGTGGTGACCTTTCTGGGAGTGGTGGTCGGAAAGCGAAAGACCAAAAACCTTCGCGACTTCTTTACCGCCGGGGGCAAGTGGGGGCCGCTGGTGGCCTTCATCTACGTCTTTGCCTCTTCGGTCGGGGGGGCGGAGGCGGTGGTGGTGGGCGGTGCGGCCTACCGGAGCGGGCTATCGGGCGTTTGGCTCTGGTTTGCCGGAGGCGTCGGCCTGATCGTCTACTACATCTTTGCCCCGATCTACAAGCGGGTAAGGGTGTTCAATCTGGCCGAGGTCTTCGAGATGCGCTTCGGCCCGGGGGTGGCCACCTGCATCGCCATCATGGGGAGCGTTCTCAGCCTGTTTGTCATCGGCACCTTCGCTCTGGCGGTGGCCAAGACCATTGCCGGGCTGACGGATTGGTCGGTGGAGATCACCCTGCTGGCGGCCTGCCTGGTGGTGGCCCTCTACGTGGGATCGGGCGGCCTGATGTCATCGCTGCTGACCGACCTGTTCCAGGGAGTCTTGGCATTGACGGTCTTCTGCTTCCTGCTATTGCCCTTTCTGTGGGGGGAAGTGGGCGGGTTTCAGGGGCTGGTCAATGTCGCGCCGGAACGCTGGTCGCTCTTCTCGGAGGAAATACCGCTGACCTACGTGCTGGCCTTGATCCTGGGCGGCCTGGGTGCGGTGGCCACACCGATTCTGTTCAGTTTCATGGTGGTGGGCAAGGACGAGCGGGCGGCCACCCAGTGCGCATGGAGCCACATCTGGAAGCGAATCATGACGGTGCTGTTTGCCGTCTACGGAATCATGTTCGCCATCTACAAGCCCGGGCTCCACACCCAACCCTTGCCTCAGGATACCGAGCTGGTGTGGGGGATCGTGATGAAGGAGATCGTTCCCGCCGGCCTGCTGGGGTTGCTGGTGGCCAGCTTTTTCGCTGCCCTGATGTCCACGGTCGACACCGTCGCCACCGCCAGCTCCGCCATGACGGTGGACTACCTGTTCAAGAAGCGCTGGTTTCCGGGTCGCAGCCAGGCATTCTACCTCCGCTGGGCCCGGGTGGGAGGGGTGGTGGCCGTCCTGCTGGCCTACCTGATTACCCTGCAGTTTTCCACGCTCAAGCAGATCATCGAGTTCCTGGCGCCGCTGCAGGGATTCCTGGGCATCCCCCTGTTTTTCGGGATCGCCTGGAGAGGAGCCAATCGGCGCGGGGTCTGGGCCGCGCTGGCGGTGGGAATCAGCCTGCTCTGGATCGTGCAGATCTTCCATGACGGCCCGCCCAGCACCAAGGTGCCGATGAGCGTCTTTCCCCCGATCGGGGCGGCTGCCTTGACCATGTACCTGGTCAGCCGGCTGACGCGGCCCGAGTCGCAGACACGGCTGCAGCGCTTCTACTGCATCCTGAATACGCCCTTGGGACAAGATGAGCGCTTGAGCGCCGTGGGAATCCGGTTGCCGGCCATGGAGGGCTCGGACGGGGGCGCCCAGGCCGAGGAGAGGCTGAATGAGCCGGCCCTGGCGCAGCTCTATCGGTCCTATTCCGCTCGGAAGATCTGCGGGCGGGAGAGCTCGATCGAGCTGGTCCGGGAACCGGGCCTGGAGTGGTACTACCGGGGCCTGCTCTGGTTCACGCTGTGCTGCGCCCTGATGGTGTCCCTGGTCTGGGCGGGGTCGGCGCTGATGGTGTTTCTGAGCTCACGGGCCGGGGGGTAGCTTCCGTTTCTCGTCAAGGACAAAAAAGATATCCACGAAGGGGCACGAAGGACTACGAAGACACACGAAGAAAGACACGAACGGAAAAGAGATATCCACGGCGGGGAACGGCGAACCACGAATGGACACGAATGAACACCAATAAGTAATGATTGAAGAGGTGTCACAACCGATTTCGAGAGTCTATGTACGAAGAGACGAAGTCATACCAAGGGTACAAAGTTCCTGAAGCATTGTGGCGCCGCTGGTAGTTTGACCGGGTTCGTCTGTCTTCGTGTCAATTCGTGTTCATTCGTGGTTCGTCTTTATTGACGATTGAATGTTTCACTCTCGGATGACTTGCCCAGCAGGGCGGGGGCGCCACTGTGTCTGAGTCTGGTTCCGCGGGGCTGTTTGTCGAGGGGTATGCGGATCGACTGAGCGTTCCGGCCGGAGACGGGATCGGCTTCCACGTTTCCACCAACCTGCCCCGGTACTCGGCGGAGATCGCACGTCTGGGAGCGGAGCGGAAAGTCGTGTGGGCCCGGGACAACCTGACGGGAGCCTGTCATCCGGTCCCGGCCAATGCCTCCAGCCACGGCTGCGGCTGGCCCCCCGCGTTCCGAATCAGCGTGCCCCGGGACTGGTCCTCGGGGAACTACAGCCTGATCCTTCGCGGAGAGGGAGCCCATCGCCGGGTGCGCGGCGAGATCTCCTTCGTGGTCAAAGCCGCTCACCCGGGGCGGGAGTCCAGGATCCTCCTGCAGCGCACCACCAACACCGATGCCGCCTACAACAGTTGGGGCGGGTACACGCTCTACAGCGGCCCCGACGGACCCGCCCACCGGGTCTCCTTCGACCGGCCCTATGCCGGGTTCGATGAGGACGGCATCTACCTTTTCGCCCTCGAAGGCCGATTTGTGAGGGATCTGGATGAGCGGCGCATCTCCGACCCTCTGCGGGCGGCTTTCCAGGGCGTCGGGATCGGGATTCCCCCCCATTCCTTCGTCCAGGTGACCCACCCGGGCCGCCGCTGGTACCTGGTGGTTCCGGGAATTACCTACACCTTGAAGTCGGAAGGGCGGCATTTGAGGGTCTACGATGGGTTCACTACCTGGGAAAGCGGATGGCGCAACTGGGAACAGTTCTTCGTGTCCTGGGCCGAGCGGACCGGGTATCCGCTGGAATACGCTGTCAACACCGACCTGGAGTTCTGCCCGGAAATCCTTGAAAAATATCGACTGGTGCTCAGCGTGGGGCATGACGAGTACTGGTCGGCGCCCATGCGGGACCACCTGGAGCAATTCGTTGTCGACGGAGGCAACGTGGCCTTCTTCAGCGGCAATAACCTCTGGTGGCAGGTGCGGAGCGAAGACCGGGGACGGGCCCTGGTCTGCTGGAAGGATTTCAAGCGGGATCCCTACTATGCCTCAGGCCGATATGACCGGCTCAGCACGCTCTGGTGCCACCACTTGATCGGGAGGCCGGAAAACCGGCTCACCGGAGTGAGCTTTGCCCGAGGGGGCTACCACGATTTCTTTGACCGGTACCGCGACGGCCCGGGACACTACACCGTGCATCGGGCCGACCACTGGGTCTTCGAGGGCACCGGGTTGAGTGACGGCGATCCTCTGGGAGGCATGGACGGGCTGGTAGGCTACGAATGCGACGGTTGCGACTTGCGGTGGGAGGGAGGTCGACCGGTTGCCACCGGCCGTGAAGGGACACCGGAGAATTTCACCATCCTGGCCACGGCCCCGGCCGCCCTCTCTCACGCGGACGACTCGGTTCGCCTGGCCTCGGAAGCCCTCTACGGAGAGGGGACTGCCAGGGAAATCCCCCAGCCCGGGGCTGCCGTCATGGGCCTCTACAGCCGCGGAGGCACCGTGT
>JAPOZE010000440.1 GCA_026706225.1 Acidobacteriota bacterium | reverse complement strand
CGCGATCTGCGCCTGGTGGGAGTGACCGGAACCAATGGCAAGACCTCCACCGTCTATCTCCTCGAGTCCATCCTGAGAACCGGGGGCTCACCGGTGGGGTTGATCGGCACGATCGCCTATCGAACACCCGGGTGGTCGGCTCCGGCGGGGCTCACCACGCCAGAAAGCCTCGACCTGCAGGAGCTGTTCGGTCGCTTTCTGCAGAACGGCTGCCGCCAGGTAGTGATGGAGGTTTCCTCCCATGCGCTGGATCTCGACCGTGTTTTCGCCAGCCGATTCGAAGTGGCCGTCTTCACCAATCTGTCGCCGGAACACCTGGACTACCATCAGTCCATGGAAAGCTATTTCCGGGCCAAGAAGCAGTTGTTTGTGGACACCGGTTATGGGCCACCCGAAGTGGCCATTGTGAATGTGGATGACATCTGGGGACAAAAGCTGGCAGGAAGCATCCCGGGCCGATGCCTCACATTCTCCCTGAGTCGACCGGCGGACTTCGGCGTTCTCGAGTGTCGGTCGGGATGGACGGGCATGCAAGTACGCTTGCGGCTTCAGCAGGAGGATCTGGAGGTGCGTACCCCTCTGCTGGGGAGCTTCAATCTCTCCAATCTTCTGGCCGCCGCCGCCGCCGCCAGCAGCCTGGGAGTCGACCGGGATGAGTTGAGAGACGGAATCGAGGCCTGTCCGCCCATTCCGGGCCGGTTCGAACAAATCGATTGCGGGCAGGCCTTTCAGGTGATCGTGGATTACGCCCATACCCCGGAGGCGCTGCGCCACGTCCTGGCCACCGCCAGGAAACTGGGCTCGCGGAGGGTGTTGGTGCTGTTTGGGTGCGGCGGCGAGCGGGACCGGGCCAAACGGCCGGAGATGGGGTCGATCGCCGAACAGCACAGCGACTGGGTCATGCTCACCTCCGACAATGCGCGCGGTGAGGACCCGCTGGCGATTCTCGGAGAGATCCAGGCCGGTTTGCGGTCCGATCGGCATGAAGCCGAGCCGGATCGACGGGAGGCGATTCGGCGGCTCTTTTCGCGGGCGGAATCGGGAGACGTGGTCATTCTGGCAGGCAAGGGTCACGAGGTCGGCCAGCAGGAGGCGGGCCGGATTCGCCCCTTTGACGATCGCCAGGTGGCCAGGGCCGTCCTTCAGGAGATGGACTATGGTGATGCGGCTTTCGGCCGGTGAAATCGCTCGGGCGGTGGGATCCTCAATCGATCCGGCCTGCCGGCAGACGGCCCCCTCGGGCTATTCCATCGATTCTCGAACCCTGCAGGTCGGGAACTGCTTCGTTGCCATTCGAGGCACCCGATTCGATGGTCACCGGTTCATTCCCGAGGCGGTGCGCAAAGGCGCCTCCCTGTTGATTGTCAGCCGAGAGGAGGCCGGCAAGTCGGCGCCGGGGACACCCTGCATCCGGGTGGAAGACACGTTGAAGGCGCTTCAGCAACTGGCCGGCTGGGTGCGCCGTCGTTGGGGAAAGCCCCTGATAGGAATCACCGGAAGCGTCGGCAAGACGACCGCCAAGGAGATTGCCAGCCATGTGCTGGCCGGTCCCTTCAAGGTTTTCAGAAACCATCGAAACTTCAACAACCACTACGGGCTACCCCTCTCCCTGCTTCAATTGGAGCCGGCGCACCAGATTGCCGTCATGGAGCTCGGGATGTCGGCCCCCGGGGAAATCGCCAGATTGACTTGCATCGCCCGGCCGGAGCTGGGGGTGGTGACCAACGTCAAACCGGTTCACCTGGAGTTTTTCCCCTCCGTTGACGGCATCGCCAAGGCCAAGCGGGAACTCATCGAGCACCTGCCCCCGGAGGGAGCGGCTTTCCTGAACAATGACGATTCCCGTGTGCGGAAGTTCAGCCGTTTCTTTTCGGGCGACGTCGTCACCTTCGGCATCGAAAGGCCGGCTGCCTTCCACGTCGACCGGATTCGTTGCAGGGGGCTGAGCGGATGCGATTTCCGCGTGCGGCATCGCGGTCGAAGCTACCGGCTGACCTCGCCCTTGCTGGGTGCCCACAATGTCTCGAACTGCTTGCCCGGAATCGCTTTGGCACACCGCATGCAGATGAGCTTTCCTTCCATCGCCGCGCGGCTGCTCAGCTTGAAACCGGGTCAGGGCAGGGGGCAACCCCTGTATTTCGAACAGGGGATCTGCGTGGTGGATGACAGCTACAACTCCAATCCGGCCGCCCTGATGACCATGATGCGACTCCTCAATGGAATCCGGGGCTATGGAAGGAAAATCCTGGTCGCAGGAGAAATGATGGAGCTGGGGGCCGACGCCCCCCGGTTCCACCAGGTGTGCGGCAAGGCGGCGGCCGGCTGGGGTTTCGATCTGATTCTTGGAGTCCGGGGACTCGCCGACCGGGTGGTGACCTCGGCTCGAGACCTGGGATACGACGCCAGCCGCTCGGTCTTTTTCGAAGACGCGGCCGAGGCCGGTGAATGGCTGGCCCCTCGCATCCTGCCCGGCGACCTTATACTGGTGAAAGGCTCGCGGGGAGTGAGGACCGAGGGAGTGATACAGAGGTTGAAAGAGGAATTCGCTCTTTCCGCCTGAGACCCCGGACCGGCCCGCCGGGTCGCCGCCGGGGACTCGACGGCTGATCGGGCGTCGGCGAGTGCACCGGGGTTTCCGGTGCGGAGGTCAGCTCAAGTCCAATGCTATACCACCTTCTCTACGAATGGCTGTTTAACGTTTTCCCCGACGCATCGGTACTTAACGTCTTTCGCTACAGCGCCTTCCGGACGGCCTACGCCAGCCTCCCCGCCCTGGTGCTGGCTCTGATCCTGGGTCCCTGGCTCATTCGCCGCCTGCGCCAGTTCCAGGTGGAGCAACACATCCGGGAGGAGGGTCCGAGTCACCACCAGGTCAAGGCCGGCACACCCACCATGGGCGGCGTTCTGATCGTGGCCAGCACGGTAGTGCCCACCTTCCTGTGGACGGACCTGAGCAATCCGTTGGTGTGGCTCGGCCTGGGTTCGATGATCGGGTTCGGCGCCATCGGTTTCGCCGACGACATCATCAAGATCAGGCGGAGGAGGAACCTGGGGCTGACGGCTCGGCTCAAGCTCGGGTTGCAGCTCCTCCTGAGCAGCGCCATCGCAGGCGGCCTGCTGCTTCTGAAATCTCGCGGAGCCTATCAAACCGATCTGGCTGTTCCCTTCTTCAAGGATCTGCAACCCAATCTGGTCCTGGAAACCTTTGCCGGCTCCGCGCTCCATTTTCTGGACTTCCTTCCCTTCCTGTTGTTCGTGTTGGTGGTTCTGGTTGGATCTTCCAACGCCGTCAACCTCACCGACGGTTTGGACGGCCTTGCCATCGGCTGCGTGATAGTCGCCGCGGGGGCGCTGACGGTGCTGACCTACGTCACCAGCCACGCCTCATTTGCCGGGTACCTGGATATTCCTCATCAGGCCGGTGTCGGGGAGTTGACCATTTTTTGCGGGGCCATGGTGGGCGCTTCGCTGGGATTTCTCTGGTACAACTGCCATCCGGCAGAGCTCTTTATGGGCGATGTGGGCTCGCTGGCCCTGGGCGGGGCCATCGGGACCGTGGCCGTGATCATCAAACACGAAATTCTGCTGGTGGCCATCGGCGGCATATTCGTGTTGGAGTGTCTGTCGGTGATGATTCAGGTCTCTTTCTTCAAGATGAGGAAGAAGCGGGTCTTTCGCATGGCCCCGCTGCACCACCACTTCGAACTTGTGGGGTGGACCGAATCCAAGGTAGTGGTGCGCTTTTGGATCGCTGCTCTGATCTTTGCCTTGTTCAGCCTGACCACGCTCAAGCTGCGCTGATCTTCCGAAGTGGGAGTTCCGTGGCACGGTCCGCGTGCCTGCCACACGACATCAACCGCACGGAATGACATTGGAAGCGGAACCGTTTGCAGGGAAAAAGGTCCTGGTGGTGGGGATGGCCCGCAGTGGAATGGCCGCCGCAAGGTTCCTGCGGACCCGGGGAGCATGGGTGACGGTGTCGGACAACCGGGGCCAAAGCCAGTTGGAGCCGGAAATCCGGACGCTGCAGGCGCTTGGGATCGGTTGTGAGGTCGGCGGCCATCGGCTGAAAACGTTTCTGGAGGCGGAGAGCATTGTGGTGAGCCCTGGCGTTCCCCTGGATCAGCCGTTCCTCGGGGAGGCAGCCCGCCAGGGACGGGAGATCTTGAGCGAAATTGAGTTGGCCTCCCGTTTTCTTCGAGGACGAGTGGTCGGGATCACCGGCTCCAACGGTAAGACCACGACGACCACGTTGGTCGGAGAGATCCTTGAATCTGCCGGCTTTCGGGTTCAGGTGGGAGGCAATATCGGAGTACCCCTGGTTTCCCTGGTCGAAAGCTCCGCTTCCGATTCGATCAACGTGGTGGAGTTGAGCAGTTTTCAGTTGGAGGCTGTCTCTTCCTTTCGAGCTCACATCGGCGTGATTCTGAATATCACCCCGGACCACATGGATCGATATTCCAGCCTGGCAGCCTACGCGGGCGCCAAATTGAACCTGTTGAACAATCAAGCAGCCACGGACTTTGCCGTGTTGAATCGAGAGGATCGGCTGTTGCGCGATCTGGCGGTACCCGCATCCGCCAGGAAATTCTGGTTCAGCACCAGGGTCCCCGTGGATCAGGGGTGCTGTCTGCAAACCGGCGCCCT
>JAPOZE010000432.1 GCA_026706225.1 Acidobacteriota bacterium | reverse complement strand
TGAAGTCGGCCACTGCGGCTGCCTTGATCACAATGGTGGCCTCGGAAAAATGGCGCAGCACCTGGGATCTCATTTCCTCGGCGGAACGCACCCGGATACATCGAACCCCGGCGGGTGGCTGGAGATGTGTCGGGCCGCTGACCAGAATGGTTGTGGCCCCGCGAGCCTGGGCCGCGGAGGCGATTTCGTAACCCATTTTGCCCGAGGAACGATTGCTCAGATATCTGACCGGGTCGATGTCCTCGCAGGTGGGACCGGCCGTGACCAGTACCGTCTCTCCGGCCAGATCCCGGCTTCCTCGAGCAGCTTTCACCACGGCGCTCACGATGGTTTCCAGGCCGGCCATTCGACCTTTGCCTTGGATGCCCTCGGCCAGGTAGCCTTCTTCCGGGTCCACCAGGATCACTCCCCGGGAGCGAAGCCGCGCTACATTTTCCTGCACCGAGGGATGGTTCCACATATGCACGTTCATGGCAGGAGCCACAACCACCGGACCGGTGGTCGCCAGGTAAAGGGTTGAGAGGAAATCGTCGGCGATGCCGCCGGCGAACTTGGCCAGACAGTTGGCCGTGGCGGGTGCCACAACAAGCGCGCCGGCAGCCTGGGGAAGCTGAACATGCTCGATGGCGACCTCTTGAGGTCCTTCATCCCGTTGTTCCTGCCGGTACAGGGTGGTGATGACCCGTCGCCGGCTCAAGGCCGCCAGGGTCATTGGGGTTACGAAGTTTTGAGCGTGCTCGGTAAGGACCACCTGTACTTCAAATCCCTGCTTCTGAAACAGGCGCAGAAGCTCGGCGGACTTGTAGGCGGCAATGCACCCGGTGACACCCAAGACAATCAGGCTCGGATTCATGGGACTAAACGGCCTCCGGAAAAACGGGTTGCCAAGGGTAACCCTCAGTGAGGAGCCGGGCCGGCCTCGATCGGCAGCGCCTCGTCTTCGTCTTGGAGATCGCCACCGAAGATCTCGAAGTTCACCAAACCCGCGGCGACTTCGTCCTGGGCAATGCGAGTGAATTTTTTCGACAAGCCCCGAACCCGAGGGGTGGAACCGCCTTGCAGTTGGCGGGTTCTCTTGGCCGCCACGATGATGTATCGAAATTTGCTGTCGATTTGTCCGATTTTATCGGTCAATGGAATCTCCTCCGAAGGATTTCAGGATGGTTTGGATCTGTTGAAGCGATCGGTCTCGACGGCATCGCTCGGCCAGCACGATTGAGCGAAGCTGATCGTGGGCCCGGCTGATCAGGTCGTTGACCACCACGTAGTCGTAGTGTCGAAATTGATGGATCTCTTTCCGGCTCGCCCAATCCAGCCGCTGCCGGATGGTTTCGGCACTGTCCAGG
Source organism: Acidobacteriota bacterium (assembly GCA_026706225.1). The sequence continues at coordinate 3,308 of JAPOZE010000432.1, read as the reverse complement.
TGGCGTTGTTCCAGGCGTTGTTGGAGCGCCTGGAACGATGGGGGCATGATGAAGATGGTAACGGCCTCGGTCAGTCGCCTTCTTACCTGGGCAGCCCCGTCGGTGTCGATGTCCAGGAGCAGATCGCTGCCGGCGGCGATGCACTCCTCCACATACTGCCGCGAAGTTCCGTAATAATTGCCGAAGACCTTGGCGTGCTCGAGGAACTGGCCGCGGTCGATCATGGCTTCAAATTCCCTCTCGCTCACGAAGAAATACTCCGTGCCGTTACGCTCACGGCCTCTCGGTTGTCGGGTGGTGTAGGACACGGAAAAGCGCAGTCGCTCATCTTCCTCCAGGAGTTTCCTCAGCAGCGTGGTCTTGCCCGACCCGGAAGGCGCCGACACGATGAAAATCTGTCCCTTTGCCTTCATTGCGTTACTCGATTCGGATTTCGGGCCCTGACATTCCAATGGCCACCGGAGTCATTCCACATTCTGGACCTGCTCACGGATTTTTTCGATCTCGGTCTTGATGGTAATGGCCGCGCTGGTGATATCCAGGCGGCGGTCCGCCAGGCCGGCGTTCTTGGACAGGATCGTGTTTGCCTCGCGGTTCATTTCCTGCATCATGAAGTCCATCTTCTTGCCCACTTCGCCCGGGCCCGTCAACAGGGCTCGACACTGAGCCCCATGGCTGATCAGTCGCGACACTTCCTCTCTGATATCTCCGCGGTCGGCCTGGTGAGCAGCCTCCTGAAGCAGGCGGGCGGGGTCGATGTCGACGTCCGCAAGAAGGGTTTCCATGCGAGTCTTCAATCGCTCTCGATGCAGCTCCAACAGTCCTTCCGACTGAGCCTCGATTCTCTGTACCTCCGCCTGAATGGCGTCCAGGCGCCCCCGGATTTCAGTTTCCAGAACCCGGCCTTCCGCGCTCCGCATGGTCTCCAGGTCGCCCAGGGCCTGGGCGACGGCGCTGGCGACCCCGGCCTCGAGCACGGCCAACTGTTCATCCGAAACAGGGACGGACTCCCGGGCCAACAATCCGGGCATCCTGAGAATCTGGCCGGGGTCGACGTTTCCCCCGATGGAATAGTCCCGTTGCAGAAGCTTCAGGGCGTCGAGGCAGCCCTCCAATAGAGGCCGATTGAGGCTGAATCCCGGGTCATCGCCTCTTTCGATTTTAAGGAACAGGTCAACCCGTCCTCGCCTGATTCGTTTCTGGATCCACTTTCTGATCTTGCCATCCAGGCTTGAGAGTTCTGACGGGAGCCGGTTTTGGATGTCGAGGTACCGGTGGTTGACGGACTTGACCTCGACACGGCAGAGCCAACCCTCCTCCTGCCACTGTCCTCGACCGAATCCGGTCATGCTATGGATCATGGCTGCCGGCTCCGGCTTCCGCGGGATACAGGTCTTCCCGGTGAAGACAGGGGCGCCAACTCGGATTCGTCGCCCTCGACCTGAAGATCGTGCAGCCGTTGGTAGAGTCCTCGTTTTTCCATCAGGTCGGAGTGGGTCCCGACCTCGGTGATCTTTCCCTTCTCAATGACGACGATGCGGTCGGCCCGTCGAATGGTCGAAAGCCGGTGGGCAATGACGATCACCGTTCGGCCGCGCATGAGATTGGCCAATGCCCGCTGCACCAGTATCTCGGCCTCGGTATCCAGGGAAGAGGTGGCTTCGTCCAGGATCAGAATGGGAGCGTTTTTGAGGAGCGCCCGGGCTATAGCCAGCCTCTGACGCTGCCCCCCCGAGAGCTGCTGTCCCCGCTCGCCGATGCTGGCGTCGTATTGGGAGGGGAGTTCCAGGATAAACTCCTCGGCCAGGGCTGCCCGGGCCGCCTGGCGCATCTCGTCCTCGGTTACCTGGGTCCTCCCGTAGCTAATGTTGTTACGCAGCGTATCGTTGAAGAGGATGGTCTCCTGGGTCACCATGCCCATCAGGCCGCGCAGCGAGGACAGCTTGAGTCGCCGAATGTCGACCCCGTCGATCAGCACCCGACCCTCGGTGGGATCGAAAAAGCGGGGGATGAGGTTGACCAGGCTGCTCTTGCCCGAGCCGCTGGGTCCGACCAGGGCCACCACTTCGCCGCGGCCGACCCTCAGGTCTATTCCTTGCAGCACCGGGAGGCCGCTCTCGGGGTAGTTGAAGCTCACCCCCCGGAACTCGATCCGGTGTTGGAATTCGGCTACCTCGGCGGCGCCGGGCTCTTCCACCACCTGGCGAGGCTCGGACATGATCTGGAACACCTTGCCGGATGCGCCCTTGGCATGCTGGAAGTTCATGTAGATGCCGCTCATGCGGCGAATGGGTTCGTACAGGCTCAGGAGTGCGACGAAAAACACCCCGAAGTCTCCCTGGCTCATCCGGCCATGGCCGATCGCCTGCTGGGCGTAGAAGAGCAGGGGCACCAGCAGCAGGGCTCCCAACAACTCCATGAGTGGCGACGGAAGCGCCTGCAGGCGAAGGTGCCTGAGATTGATCCTGGCCACTTGTCGAACGGTGCGCCGAAACCGGTTCAGCTCGAACTGCTCCATGGAGAAGGCCTTGACGATTCGCTGGCCGCTGATGCTTTCCTGAAGAATCTCGGCGACCTGACCCAGCTTTTCCTGGCTGGCCCGGCTGAGCTGCCGCACAAACTGGCCCAGGATCCTGGAGGGAAGAACGATCAAGGGAGCTGCCAGGAAAATGATGAGGGCCAGCCTCCAGTCGCGATAAAACAGGATGGCAAGGAAAGTCACCAGCGTCAGCGTTTGCTTCAGGGCATCGGCCAGGTTGGTGGAGAAAGCGAACTGTATCTTCTCGATGTCGTTGGTGATCCGGGAAATGAGATTGCCGGTGGTGTGCTTGTAGAAGAAATGGGAGGACTGATAGACCACATTTTCATAAGCAATTGTTCTCAGGCGCGCCACGCAGGACTGACCCACGTAGTTCAGGATATAAATCGAACTGTATTCGGACACTCCTTTGGCCAGCGTCACCAGAACGCCCAGCAATCCCACCACCAGCCAAGGGTCCTCAAAGGGAAAAGGATTGATCTGTTCCAGGTAGACTTCCCTGGAAAGGACGGGCAGCGTTCCAAGAAGTACGCGGCTTGGGGGATCGGGAACGAGAACGTAGTCCAGCACCGGTCCGACCAGGATGGCCAGGAAGCCCTTGAGGCCCGTTGCCAGACCCATCAGCAGGGTGGCGGCCGCGATGAGTGGAAGAAAGGGCTTGATATGGCTGAAGAACGGCCACTTTTCCATGCCGGATGGTCTCGAGCCCTCCGATTGCCGGGTCGCGCCAACCTAGCCGCTTTTGCCATGAATGTCAAGGATTTGTGCC
>JAPOZE010000153.1 GCA_026706225.1 Acidobacteriota bacterium | reverse complement strand
ACACCCACCTGGGCGGAGACAACATCGACCAGAGGATTATCGACTGGATCGTCGACGAGTTCATCAAGGACCAGGGAATCGATCTCTCCAAGGACAAGATGGCCCTGCAGCGGCTCAAGGAAGCCGCCGAAAAAGCAAAGATGGAGCTTTCCACAACTCTGGAAACCGAGATCAATCTGCCCTTTGTGACGGCCGACGCTTCGGGACCCAAGCACCTGAACATGAAGCTCACCCGGGCCAGGTTCGAAGGCCTGGTGGAGGACATCCTGCAACGTAGCGTCGAACCCTGCAAGCTGGCCCTCAGGGACGCCGGCGTCAACCCCGAGGACATCAACGAAGTGGTTCTGGTCGGCGGCTCGACCCGGATTCCCCGCGTCCAGCAAATCGTGAAGGAACTCTTCAAAAAGGAACCCCACAAAGGCGTCAACCCGGATGAGGTCGTAGCCATCGGGGCTGCCGTTCAAGCCGGAGTTCTGGGTGGAGACGTCAAGGACCTGCTGCTGCTGGACGTGACACCGCTCTCCCTGGGAATTGAAACGCTGGGAGCGGTCTTCACCAAGCTGATCGAGCGCAACACCACCATCCCCACCCGCAAGAGCGAAATTTTCTCCACGGCGGCGGACAATCAAACCTCGGTGGAAGTCCACGTGCTCCAGGGAGAGCGCAGCATGGCCAAGGGCAACCGCACCCTGGGCAGGTTCCACCTGGTGGGGATTCCTCCGGCGGCCCGCGGCGTTCCCCAGATCGAGGTGACTTTCGACATCGACGCCAACGGCATCGTGAATGTCTCCGCCAAGGATCTGGGCACAAACAAGGAGCAGAACATCACCATCACCGCCTCCAGCGGCTTGTCCAAGGACGAGATCGAAAACATGACTCGCGAAGCGGAAGCCCACTCCGAAGAGGATCGCAAGTACAAGGAGGAGGTAGAGGCCAGGAACCAGGCCGACAACCTGGTCTACAACACCGAAAAGCTGCTGAAGGAGAATCGTGACAAGGTCCCGGAATCGGACGTGGCCACCATTGAATCGGCCCTGGAGAATTGCCGCAAGGCCATCGACGAAGGGGGTACGGAGCGCATCAACTCGGCTGTGGAGGAGTTGACCCAAGCCACCCACAAGCTGGCCGACGTCCTCTACAAGCAGGCCGCGCCCCAGGCCGATACCCCACCCTCCACGCCCGGAGACCCTTCCGGCGAGACGGCCGCCGAGGGTGAGGTCATCGATGCCGAGGTTGAAGAGAGCGACGAAAAGAAGAAGTAAGGCCTGCCGCGGGTGCCCGTCGGAGACCCTCCCTTTGCGGACTCTCCCGCCTGCTGCGTGCGTGCCCGGATGGGTTGGCGACAGGTCTCCGCAGCCGTTTCACCCGAGGTGAGGGCCGAAGCCGGTTGCGCCTCCCGCGAGACCCGCAATGAACCGACAGGATTTCTACAAGACTCTGGGAGTGGGCCGGGGAGCCTCGCTCGACGACATCAGAAAGTCCTACCGGAAACTGGCCCGAAAATACCACCCGGACGTCAACCCCGGAGACCGGACGGCCGAGGAGCGCTTCAAGAAGATCTCGGAGGCCTACGAAGTCCTGAGCGATCCCAGGAAACGGGAAGTCTACGACGCCTACGGCGCCTATTCGGAGAATTTTCGGCCGGGCCCGGGTGGCGGCGGAGCCGGATTTGATTTCTCCGGGTTCGACGTTTCCGACCTCGGGAGCTCGGGGTTTTCCGATTTCTTTTCCCGGATGTTTCAAGGTGGCCCCGAGCCGGCAAGACCCCAGGGGCGCGACCTCGAGTACCAGATCTCAATGAGCTTCGACGACGCCTTGAACGGCCTTCGAACGCGGATCGCCTATGATCGAATGGAGGTTTGCCGGAGCTGCCGGGGAAGCGGCCAGGCATCGACCGCCCGGGCCGGAACCTGTCCTCTCTGTCGCGGAACCGGCAAATTGGACCAGATGAGAGGGCCTGCCCGCCTGACCATGAATTGCCATCGGTGCGGGGGCACGGGACGCAACAGCCGGCAATGCGCCTCCTGCAGCGGGCAGGGACGCACCAGCAGCCCCTCCAGGCTGGAGGTCAGGATTCCCGCCGGCGTCCAGAACGGCTCTCGCATCCGGTTTGCCGGAAAGGGGGAAGCCGGCCTGGGAGGCGCACCGTCCGGCGACCTCTATGTCGTGGCCAAGGTGACTCCCCACCCCTTCTTCGAGCGGAAGGGGGACAATATCTATTGCAAGGTTCCCGTGACCGTCACCGAAGCCGCATTGGGCGCCAAGATCGAGGTGCCTACCGTAGACGGTCGGTCTCTGTTGAAGATTCCCCCTGGAACGCAGGGCGGGCAGAAATTCAGACTGCGTGGAAAAGGGGCCCCATCGTTGAGAGCAGCCCGACGGGGAGACCAGTTCGTGGAAGTGCGGGTGGTGGTTCCCAGGATCGCCGATGAGCGCAGCAAGGAACTCCTGCGGGAGCTGGCCCAGCTCAATCCAACCGATCCCCGAACGGGTCTGGCTCGGGACTAGCCGGCCGGACAGTTCCTGCCCCCAAGGTGGAGGCGACCCGATGAAGAAACATCGCAAGAGGGTTTATACTATCAGCAATGTCGCCGCGGCCTACGACATTCACCCACAGACACTGCGACTCTATGAGAAGCATGGCCTGCTGAAGCCCTCGCGCTCCCGGGGAAATACCAGGCTCTACACCGAGCGGGACCTGCAGCGATTGGAGTTGATCCTGAACCTGACCCGCGAGCTGGGAGTCAACCTGGCAGGCGTTGAAATCATTCTCAACATGCGCGCCAAAATGGAAAAGATGCAGCAGGAGGTCAGGGAGTTCATGCAGGTCATCGGGTCTGAATTGGCCGAGCACTCCTCGCGTTTCGATACCAAAGCGGAAAACGCCCTGGTGCGAACGGCCCCGTCCAAAATCATACGCCTGAACAGGAGATAGTCCCGTGGAAGCCGTGCCTGAATGCCCGGAATGCGGCGGCAGCGGCTGGAAGAGGATGGACCTGGCCGGCCAGCCGGGCGTGGCCCGCTGTCCCTGCCGCGAGCAGAGCAAGGTGCAGCAACTGATCGAGGCGGCCCGCATCCCGCCCCGCTATCGGGAGTGTCTGCTCGAGAACTTCTTGCCGCGCCGCAAACATCCCACCTTGGGCAAGGCCAAGACCATGGCCTCCCGCTTCGTCGAGGAATATCCCCTGGTGGACAGCGGGCTCCTGATCCTGGGTCCTTGCGGCGTGGGGAAGACCCACCTGGCCGTGTCCATCATCCAGGCTCTGATGCTTCGCTACGGAACCTGGTGTGTCTTTTACGACTTTCGGGAGTTGCTCAAGCAGATCCAGAGTTCCTTCAACCCGGTGGCAAGAACCACCGAATGGCAGATTCTAGATCCGGTATTGCAGTGCGACGTCCTGCTCCTGGATGACCTGGGGGCCGAGCGTCCCACCGACTGGGTTCGGGACACCTTCGCCTACATCATCAACCACCGCTATAACCAGAAGCGCACAACCATCATCACTTCAAACTTCCGGGATGGAGAGTCCCATCTTCGGGTGCTGAGCGACGGAAACAGGGTTGCCGGCGAGGAAACGCTCGCGGAACGCATCGGTGATCGCCTGCGTTCCCGTCTCTATGAGATGTGCAAAGTGATCAGGATCTCGGCGGACGACTTCCGAATCAAGATAAAACAGGCTCAATACTGATCGCTGCTCTCAGAACCTCCGCGACCACTCCCGGGGCCAGCGCTCGATGACCACCTTCTTCTCGGTATAGAATTCCACCGCGTCACGACCCTGGCCGTGGAGGACTCCCAGAAAGCTGTCCTTCCAACCGCTGAAGGGGAAGTAGGCCATGGGAGCAGCCACTCCGATATTGACCCCCACATTCCCCACCGGCACCTCATAGCGGAACTTGCGGGCGGCGGCTCCGCTGCCGGTAAAGATGGAGGCGGCGTTTCCGTAGGGGTTGCCGGCCACCACTTCTATGGCCTCTTCGACGCTGTCCACGTGGATGAGGCTGAGCACCGGACCGAAGATCTCGGTCCGGGAAGTCTCGCTCCCCGGCGGCACCCCGTCCAGAATGGTCGGCGACACGAAAAATCCCCGTTCGTAGTCGGGAATGCTGGGGTTTCGACCGTCCAGAAGCACCTCGGCGCCCTCCGAGGCGCCCCGGCCGATGGCCCCTTCAATGCGCTGCCGGCTTTCCCGACTCACCACCGGTCCCATCTGAACCCCTTCCTCCAGGCCATACCCGACCTTGATGGACCGGGCCATCTCGGCCACCGAGCGGGTGAAGGGCTCGCGGGCTTTCCCCACGGTGACGGCTGCGGAGACGGCCAGGCATCGCTGCCCCGCGCACCCGAAGGCGCTGTCGCTCACGATCCGGGTCGTGGTCGGCATATCGGCGTCCGGCAGGATCACCACGTGGTTCTTGGCGCCCCCCTGACACTGCACCCTCTTGCCCTGGCCGGCGGCTCTCCGGTAGACGTGCCGGGCAACCGCCGTGGATCCCACAAAGCTGATGGCGCGCACCTCGGGATGGTCAATGAGGGCATCCACCACCGCGCGGTTCCCGTTGAGCAGGTTCACCACTCCCGGGGGGAATTGGAGTTGCTCCAGCAACTCGAACACCCGCCGCATCGTCAACGGCACCCGCTCGGAGGGCTTCAGCAC
>JAPOZE010000354.1 GCA_026706225.1 Acidobacteriota bacterium | reverse complement strand
CGCCAGGCGATACGAGGAGGCCACTCACCTCTATATGGCGTCGGAAGAAGTGTACAATCGGGCTTTGGCCGAAGTGATAGGTCAGGGGATCACGGGGGAGGGCAACTTCATCAAGGCCTGCATGCCTCTGGTGGGGATTCCCTGCGGTCCGGCCAGGTTGCCCCTGAGGCATCCGCCTTCCTGGTTCGTGGACCGGGTGCGCCGGATGATCGATTCGGTGGGAGAGCTGCGACAGGCTGCTTCCTGAGCGAGAAACAGGTTGCTTCCCTTCGTCGCTGGTGCATGGTGCCGATTAACGAAAAGGAGATGAAATGGGGAAAAGGACAATCCTTGCCGTAGTGGCCGTATTCCTGGCCTGGTCTGTGCTGGACATTGTCATTCATCAACTGGTCCTCATGGGTGAATATGGGGCTACGGCTGACCTTTGGCGGCCGCCGGATGAGATGATGATCGGGTTGATCTACGTGGTGACGCTGATTTCAGCGGTGGTGTTCGTCGCCATCTACAAGTTCCTGATCTGCCGGAAGGAGTTGGGCCGGGCCATTCAATACGGCCTGCTCTTCGGCGTGGCCGTTGGAATCGGCATGGGCTATGGCAGCTTTGCCGTGATGCCTCTGACTCACACGATCGCATTGGTCTGGTTCCTGGGCACCGTGGTGCAGGGAGGTGTGGCCGGCGCCCTGCTGGGACTGATCGTCAAGGAGTAGGTTGTTTTGGCTGGAGGCGTTGCAGAACCGCCCGCGGGCGGCAGCCCCAAACCACGAAGCGGCTCACAAGGGGCGAAACAGGGGTGTTCCAAACAGGAAAGAGACGACCATGGATGCTCTCAAGCAGGAGATTCGAAACAGTCTGACCGGTCCGGTGGCTTCCATCCGGACCCCCTTTCTGCGGGACGGTCAAGTCGACTACGCCGGCCTGCGGCGCTACGTGGATTTTTCCATCCAGGCTGGCAGTCCCACCATGCTGCTGACCTGGGGGGACAGCCTCTATACCCTCCTGACCGATGACGATATCGCCGAGGTAACCCGGGTCGTCTGCGACCAGACGGCGGGCCGGGCCGTGGTGGTGGCCGCTGAAAGGAACTGGGGAACCCCCAAGCTGGTGGAGTTCGCCCGCTACGCCAGGGAGACCGGCGCCGGCGTCCTGATGGTGATGCCGCCCGACTGGGCCGGATCCTGCACCACGGACACGCTGGTGAATCACTATGCCGCTGCTGCAGCCGAGTTGCCGGTCATGATCATCACGGCCACCTTCGTGCCTCGGGGGGAGGCCTTCGGCCTGGAGACGCTCAAACGGGTTCGGGACGAGGTGCCGGGAGTGGTGGCCATCAAGGACGACTGGTGCGGTGAGTTCGGTCGCAAGATGGCGCTGCTGGTGCACGACCACTGGGCCGTCTTTTCCGGCGGGCAGAAGCAGAATCACCTGAACCTTCATCCCTTCGGCTGTGACGGATATCTTTCGACCTTCATTACTTTCAAGCCCGAGGTGTCCCACGACTATTGGAAAGCCATTCAGACGGACGACATGGCCAGGGCCGTCGAAATCATCCGGAAATTCGATCTGCCCCTGTTCGAGTTCATCATGGCGCGGCAGGGAGCCTTTGATGCCTGGTTTCACGGGATGTACGAGCACTACGGCCTCTGCGGCCGCTGGAGAAGACCTCCCTACTACAGTCTGAGCGACGCCGAGATGGAACAGTTGGGGGACTTCCTCAAGAAACAGCGATTGCTGTAAGGGGGATGAGGGGCAGGGTAGGAGCGGGCAATCTTGTTTTTGAGACAGGACACTAATAGCCGGCCGACTTGTCCACCAGTCCCAGCAGGGGTTGGCCCCGGCAGTAGCGCCGCAGGTTCTCGCAGAACAGCTCCACGCAGCGCTGGTATTCCTCGCGAGTGACGACGCGGTGGAAGGACATCAGCAGGTTTTCCACTTCCCACAGCGCCGAATCGGGGGCCGGCACTTCCAGTTGCAGGGCGGCTCCGGCGATGCGCCTTTCCACCAGAGCCCGGCGAACGGCTTCCAGGTCGTAAAGAGCCGGCCTCCCGGAAACATCGATGAAGCAGGCGCTGTCTTTCATCCTTCCCAGCTCCCGCTCGCCGATCACGCCCCGGGTCTCGGGAGTGAGCGGAAGGCTCAGAACCACGAAATCGGAGTCTGCCAGCAGTTCGTCCATCTGAGCCGGGCCCAGCAACCGGTCCACGGTTTGCGGAGGGGTTCGCCGGGTTCTGGCCATGGCGATCACGCGCATGCCGAAAGCCTTGGCCACCCGGGCGATTTCCGATCCCATCACGCCCAGGCCCAGAATGCCGACCGTCCTGCCTTTCAGCTCGGTGGGCCATTGGCCTCGAGAGCGCAGGGTCCCCGGAACCGACCATTCCCACTCCCCCTCCGGCCTGTGCCTCAAATCGACATGCAGCCGGCGGCTGAACGCCAGCATCATTCCCAGGGCGTACTCGGCCCCGGTCGAATCGAAGCAGGGCTTGGAGCAGGTCAGGGTGATGGGACTTTCCACCAGTTGCGGAAACATGTAGCCTTCCACGCCGCCCGAGCCGGAGTGAACCCAGCGGAGTTTCCTGGCCACCCGCAAAAGCCCGGGGTCGAAAGCTCCCACAAAGGCCACCTCCGCCTCGGCGAAGGCCTCCATCAGGAAGTCGCGGTCCTCGCCGGCAACCACGCGGACGCCGTCCACGCAGCTTTCGATCTTCTCCAGACCCCGGGGGAGCCAACTGACCACCGCCAGGAAAGGGGGTGTTCCCGCCAAATCAACCTCCTTTTGCCGCCAGTTTTTCCATCCGCGAGAGAGCTTCCGGGACGTAGTTGCCCAACCCCAGGCCCGGGCTTTCCGGAAGCTGGAGGTAGCCGTCGATCAGCTTCAGTGGGAGCTCGATGATTTCCTCGTGGGCCATCCTGGTGATCCGGTAAGCCGAGGTCGACGGTTCGTGCAGGGCCTCCCAGCCGGGATATTCCACCATGGCTCCGTTGGTCACGGTGGATAGAAGGTGGAGGTGGGCGGCAACCACGGTGGCCGACCAGGGGCTGTGGGGGATGCAGAGAAGGCCGGCTTCCTCGGCCCGACGGGCGACGTAGTGAAACTGGGTAACCCCCATCTGGGCGGCGTCGGGCTGCAGGACGTCCAGCGCCCTGCGGTCGATGAAGGGTTGGAACTCACGGATGGTGCTGAGACTTTCCCCGGAAGCGATCCTGAACTCGGCGGCCCGGGTCAGCGCCGCATAGCCGTCCACGTCGAAGGGAGGCAGGGGCTCCTCCAGGAAGTAGAGGTCGAAGGCTTCCAGGAAGCGGGTGGCTCGAAGGGCTTCCTTGAGGTTCCAGCCGGGGGTCCAATAGGCCGGGCAGCCGAAGTCGAGCATCAGGCGAGTGTCCGGCCCGATGGCCTGGCGGATGGCGGCCAGCCTTTCTTCGTCCTCGGTGCGGAAGTGGTTGCCCCAGCCGAACTTGATGGCCCGGAACCCTTGCTGGACAAAAGCCCGGCTTTCCGCCGCCAACTGGTCGGGGGACTTCAGCCGGGGCGGGACATTTCCCGCCAGGGAGTCGAGATCGAAGGCCGTGCCGCTGGCATAGGCCATGACCCGGTTCTGAACCGCTCCTCCCAGCAGCTTGCAGAGCGGCTGGTTCAGGGCCTTTCCGGCCACATCCCAAAGAGCCATGTCGACGGCTCCCATGGCATTGACGGCCAGGCCGCCCTCGCCGCCGCGCCCCCTGAGGGCCTGCCAGTCCTGGAACATGCGCACCCAGAGGAGCCCGGGTTCCAGCGGGTCCCGGCCGGCCAGAAAGCGGATCAATCCTCCCTGGCGGTCCAGGATAATGGGCCCGATGATGCAGGAGGGTGAGCCCGTGACCCCGATTCCGGTCAAGCCTTCGTCGGTGTCCACCTCCACGAAGGTCAGGCTGGAAAGGCGGCCGCCACGGACACGGATGTCGGTAATCTTCATTTACAGGCCCCAGGAGCGCGCCACCTGGCGGGTCAGGTGGGCCAACTGGTCAGGGGTCTCGTCCCGGGTCCCCCGGGCGACTTCAAAGGTCCAGGGACCGGGATATCCGACCGAGGCCAGCGCCTTGCGGATGGCCGGCCAGTCCAGTCCTCCATGGGTCGGGACCCAGTGGTTGTCGTTGGGTTCGTCGTAGTCGACGTCCTGCAGGTGGGTTCCGCGGAGTCGGGACCCGGCGAGTTCGATCTCCCGCGAGGGATCCCGCTTCATCGTCCAGGCGTGTCCGGTATCGATCACCAGCCCCAGCTGTTCCGCGGGGTAACCCTCCACCAGCGGACGCAGTTCCTGCATGCCGAGGTAGGGATAGCCGCAGGAGTAGGGCAGGTTTTCCAGCAGCATGCGGACGCCCTCGCTCTCGGCGACCGGAACCAGTCGATCCAGGGACCTCGGAACCGCGTCGGCGATGCGTCTGGCCACTTCGGGATCATCGCCCTCGGGAACGAAAATGGGGTTGGGAACCGGATGAATAATGACCTCGGTGGCCTCCAGCGCGGCGGCCAGGCGAAGGTAGCCGGCCAATATCTCGACCACTTCCAGGCGCCAGTTTTCCTCGGGGGCTCCCAGGACGTTACGGGTCAATGGGGCATGAACCGTTCTGGCCCGAAGCCCTCGGGCTGACAGACGGGCTCGAAAGTCCGCCCAGGCCTTCCC
>JAPOZE010000442.1 GCA_026706225.1 Acidobacteriota bacterium | reverse complement strand
CCGTTCCCACCATCACGGTCCAGAAGGTGGCCGGTATGCGTGTCCTGAGTCCCCCCATCCGGCGCATGTCCTGTTCCCCGCTCAAGGCGTGAATCACGCTTCCCGCCCCCAGGAACAGCAGAGCCTTGAAGAACGCATGCGTCATCAGATGGAACACGCCGGCGCCGAAGGCCCCCACCCCGCAGGCCAGAAACATGTAGCCCAGTTGGCTGACGGTGGAGTAGGCCAGAACGCGCTTGATATCGTTTTGAACCAGCCCGATCGAGGCCGCGAAAATGGCGGTGAACGCTCCCACCACGGCTACCAGCAGCATGGCGTCCGGAGACAGGACAAAAAGTGCGCTGCAGCGGGCCACCATGTAGACGCCGGCGGTGACCATGGTTGCGGCATGGATCAGGGCGCTGACGGGAGTGGGACCCTCCATGGCGTCCGGCAGCCAGACGTAGAGCGGAACCTGTGCCGACTTGCCCATGGCCCCCACGAACAGCAGGATGCAGATCGCGGTAATGGTCGCGTCGCCGCTGGCAAGCGCTCCGGCCTCAGCCTGGGTTTCGACCAGTCCGAACACCCGAGTGAAATCGAGGGTTCCAAAGGCAGTGAAGATCAGGAACATTCCCAGCATGAAGCCGAAGTCCCCGATCCGATTGACGATAAAGGCCTTCTTGCCGGCGTCGGCGGCGCTCTTCCTCTCAAAGTAGAAACCGATCAGCAAGTAGGAGCACAGACCGACTCCCTCCCAACCCACGAACATGAGCACGAAGTTGTTGGCCAGAACCAGCGTCAACATCGAAAACATGAACAGGTTCATGTAGGTGAAGAAGCGGGCGTAGCCTCCTTCGTGGGCCATGTATCCGATGGAATAGATGTGGATCAGGAATCCCACGCCGGTGACGACCAGGATCATCACCGCCGACAACGGATCCAGTTGATATCCCCACTGAATCAGAAACTGGGAGATGGCGCCCGAGCTCAGTTCTCCGGCGCCGGCAGGAATCCAGGTGAACAGCTCCTGCTCCACCAGGCGATGCCCCTCGGGTCGGCCGAGCAATTGATAAAAAGCGCCCAGGGACAGCAGGAAGGATATTCCCACCACCCCGCAGGCCACCGTGCTGATGCAGGCCCTGGAGCACCGTCTGCCCAGAAGGCCGTTAATGAGCGCTCCGGCCGCGGGAAACAACGGTATCAGGGCGAGCATCTCCAGAAAATTCATGAAATGACCTTGGTGGTGTTGCAGGAGCCCCGAATCAAAAAGATCTCAGATGGAGCCATGGAGAAGGACACGGGGTGGCCGTTGGCCGGGTCAAGAAGTGTTGGGCTGGAAATGGCTACCGTCGATTGCGGGCTGCTCGAGATCCTCAAGGAACGCGCGTTCGCCGGACCATGCAGGTAAGTCGGGGGGATTTTTAGCACAAGTCCATTTTTGAAGTCAATAACCAATGATTCAACCACCAGCCGGGTTGCTTGACGGCCGCCAAACCAGGCAATAGACTTACTCTGAATCTCCTTCCAAACAACGGTTTCCGAAAGGAGGCATCATGAGACGCATCGATTTGCGTACAGCCGTGATCGTGCTGATTCTGGCCAACCTCCCGACCTGGATCGTTATTTTCTTCACGGTCGACCAGGCCAGAACGGCTATCGATGAGGAAGTCGCGGCCAACTTCAGGGCTATTTCCGGAAACAACGCCGCCACCATGGACTATGCCGTCAACAACCTGGTCAGGGAAGTGCAAACCCTGGCGGTAAACTCCGCGGTTCGAAATGCCATTGTGGCCGGCAACGCCTCCTATCCGAGATCTCCGGAGGCGGTGCGTCGAAGAATCGCGGCCATCGAGCGAGACTGGTTGGAGCCCCAGGGGGATGCGACGGTTCAACGAATACTCTCCAACCCGGCCTCCCGGTATCTGAGACGGTTCGTGGCCATCAATCCTGCCTATCGGCGCATCACCGTCACCGATCGATTCGGCGGGACGGTGGCGGCCAACGTCAAGCCCATCGACTTTGAGCAGGGTGACGAACCCTGGTGGCGCCAGAGTTTCAAGGATGGCGTCACCGGCCAGGTAGTCATCGAGGACGTCCGTTTCGATCCCCTGACCAGGATCAACGTGCTTCACATCGTCGTCCCGGCGGTGAGCGAAACGCCGGAGGAAGTCATCGGTGTCATCGGTGTGGCCATTGACATCAGCGACCTTTTCCTGCTGGTTACCGGAACCCCAATCGGAGCCACCGGAAGCATGTCGCTGGCTCGGGAAGACGGCACCATCATCGGCAGCGAGGTGGTGGATTTCCCTCCCACCCAGGCTGGCGGTTCGACCGCCTCCGAGAGCGAGGCCTCAGGCCACCTGGTAGCCGCTCAATTGATGGAGATTCCCTACTTCGATGACATCCTCAGCGCCCTGCGGACCCCCGGTCAGCCGGACTTCATTGAGGCCACTGCCCTGGGCGGCCGCAGAAAGATGGTGGGTTTCCGGCAGTTGGGCTTGTCGTCCCAATACCCTCAGCTCCGTTGGATCTCCATTGTCGAACAGGACAGGAGCGAGACCCATGTGGCCGTCCACACCCTGAACCGCCATTTGTTGCTGGCGGCACTGGGGATATTGGTCATCACCATCGTTCTGGCCATTTATCTGGCCACTCATCGAAAGATGGAGGTCACCGACATCGCGGAAGCCACGGAACGCTGACGCCAAGCTCCATCACTCGTCGCCAAAGCCGAAGCTGTAGACGAATCCAATCAGGAAAACACTCTGGTTCATGACCCGTTCATCGGCTCCCTTGACGAAGAAGGGCTGGTCCGACCAGTCATAGCGGTATTCGAACTTGGTGCTGAAATTCGGACGCGCACGATAGTCGGCCGTCAGGGTGATTTCCTTCAAGTCCTGGGCAATCCCGGTAGCAAAGGCATCCTTGTCCGCGAAGTATTCGAAGCGGGGTGAAAAAGCCCACTTCTTGTCGGAAGTGCTGAAACGCACGGCGCCGGCAATGCCCTGCCAGGCCGTTCGCTCGAAATGGGGCAGGTCCTCGGCATCGTATCCGTAGTCATAGTTGATCAACACCTCGACCTGGTCGTTGACGCTGGCGCTGATCACGGTGTCGAAGAGATGCCGCCAGGGGCTGTTGATGCCATCCAGCTCCGGACCTCCCAGGTAGCCTTGACTGATGCTGAAATTGTCGTTCGGCGAAACGGCGATCGACCAGCCGACGCTCTTCCCGGTATTGTTGTCGGTGGAGTTGTTCCAACCGTTCACAAGATAGAAACCCACGTCCACCGTATCCGAAACCGAGTAGCTGGTGCGAACTCCCGTGTGGTAGTAGGGTTGGGCAAAGCCGAAGAGAATCGATTGCTGGTATTGAAAGTTGTCGATGGTATCCAGCACTTCCGCGCCCACGAAGGTTCCGAACTTTCCGACGTCGACGGTCAAGCCGTCGCCGACCGGGGCGATGTAGCTCACGTAAGCCTGTTGAATGTTCTTGATGATTTCCTGCTGGCCGCCAACGGGTTCAAAAGAGTGGTAGGTATCGGCAGCCGGACCGTAGACCAGATCGATGCGGTAGCCCAGGCTGTTGGTCTCGCCGGCAGGCCGGTCAAAAACGATTTTTGCCAGATCGAACTGAAAGCTGTTGTGCCTGGTGTCCAACCCACGAAAATCGACAATGCCGCTGTCGGGATCGTTTGAGCTATAGCCGTAGTAGGCATCGACATATCCACTGACTTTGGTTGCCTTGAAAAAATCCAGTATGGGCGCCGTGTCGCTGGGTTCTGCCTCGGGGGCGGGCGCCTCGCCGGTTGTCGTCTCGCTGGTCGGCTCGGTTTTCTGAGAGGTAGTTTCATCCTTCCCCTCCAGCTCAGCAATCCGTTCCTCCAGCTTCTTGATTCGTTCCAACAGCTCCTCCTGACCACTGTCCTGCGCAAGGGTCACCCCATTCGACAAGCCCAAAGCCAGTAGTCCAGCCAAAAGAAGCGTGGCCCAATTCGTTTTCATTGATCTCCTTCCCTTTCCGGTTCCATTAGTCCCTGTTTGCGGAACCCATAGCCCGCATCGATCACCAGGGTGCGCCCAGCACGGCCTGTAGGCTGAAGACCCCATGCAAAGCACGACAAGATGTTGAAGACGAATACTCTTCTGCAGTATGCGCAGCGGCCTGGTGAGAAATACGGGCTATGGGTTCCAAACAAAAAAAGACGCCCATCGGCACGAGTCCCTGCTCGGATCCAATGGACGTCTCTGTCCAAATCACCACCACCGGGCCACTCCCGTCGGCGGTGGACGATCTATCCCCCTCGATACGGCTCTGTATCGAAGAAGTGCTTCCATTGTAAAGTTACCGCTCCAATGGTCAAATCATTTTTGTTTATGCCAACTATCAAAGCAAATTATGGACCGCGAGTGCCCTTGACGGCCCATCCCCGGCGGTTTTCTAACGCGGGCGTCACTGATTCAACTCATGGCAGAAGTGGCAGGCCACGGAAGCTCCTTGGGATTTGTGGCAATCCATGCAGTGCGCCATGGAAGTAGGCACCTCCTGCCTGAGCCGGTCCCGCATCTCCACTGCACCGTGGCAAGTGGTGCAGGTCGCTCCGGAGGCCAGGTGCTCCTTGTGGTTGAAGAATACAAAATCGGGGATCTGGTAGACGCGGACCCAGGGCATGGCCTCCCGTCCTTG
>JAPOZE010000488.1 GCA_026706225.1 Acidobacteriota bacterium | reverse complement strand
CTGAAGGTAGGTCGCCAGTTGGCGGGAGGACTCGGCGGCATCCACCTGGGGGAAAACTCCCCCCGTCACCAGAATTACCCCCAGGGCGACCGCCGCCGGATAGCAAGCCACCGAAGCCGTTCGGCGGCGGCGCCAATAGAACAGCAGGGCAAGCAGTCCCGTGCCCGCCAGCAGTCCGGAGGCGGCGCCCGCCAGCGACTCCACCGGCAGGTTGAGCCGGGTGGCGTAGAAGGGCAATGCCAGGCCCGTCACAATCAGGCACAGGGCCTGGTAGAAGAAAAAGTCCTTGAACCAGGGGGGACGGGCATCTCCCGGGTCGGGCTTCAGCCAGAGTCGGACCTGGTGGCCGATCAGCAGAGCCATGGCGGGAGCCGCCGGCAACAGGTACCCGGGCAGTTTGGATCGGGAGAGGGAGAAGACCACCAGCGGCGTCAGCAGCCACAGCCACAGGAAGAGATCCCGGGCTCCGGCAAGCGAGCGCCAGCGGTCCCCGTGTCGAAAGAGTCCCCGGGCCGACGGAATCAGTTGCAGGCTCCAGGGGAAAAAGCCGATCAGGGCAACCGCCGGAAAGAACCAGAAGGGCTGAGGGTGCTCGTAGCGGTCGGTAAAAAACCGCTCCAGGTTGTGCCGGATCAGGAATTCCTCCACGAATCCCCAGCCATTGGCCAGGGTGCACAATCCGTACCAGGGGAGGACCACCGCCAGCAGCACCAGGACTCCGGTGACGGGTCTGAACCTGGCGGCCAGAGACAACCGTCCCGTGACTCCCAGAACAGCAGCCAGGCTGAGCAGGGGCAGAACCAGGCCGGCCGGGCCCTTGGCCAGGGTCGCCAGTCCCAGGAAGGCGTAAAAGGTCAGCAGCAACCCCGATTGCGAACCGGAAGCGGACGAATCCCGCCACAAACCCTTGTCGCCGAACAACAGGAGGAACAGGGCGGTCCAGGCCACCGCCATGGCCGCCGAGAACACCATATCGGTGGAGGCGGCCCGAGCCAGGGAGAAATAGAGAATCGAGGCCGCCAGGATGAGACAGGAGAACAGACCCTCCAAGGGGCCCTCCCGCTGCCTGCCCACCAGGTAGACGCAAAACACTCCCAGCACGGCAGCCAGCGCCGAAGGCAGCCGGGCGGCGAATTCGTTGACTCCCAAGAGCCGGTAGGCTGCCGCCGCCAGCCAGTAATAGAGAACCGGCTTTTCCAGCCAGGGCTCTCCGAAATAGCGCGGGGTCACAAAGTCACCCGAGACCACCATTTCTCGGGCCACCTGGGCGTAGCGCGGTTCATCCGGACCCACCAGTCCCAGACCGCCCAGATCCAGAAAGAACAGGATCCAGACAAACCCGAGAATCAGAAGCAGGTGGCTGGGTTGAATTCGCCTGAACACGTTTATTGGGAAGAAGTTACGGGTCGGCCGATCGTCAGGTTAGTAATAGTCCGAGCAGGACATGTAGTAGCCGCATTGGGGGCACCGCAGCTTGCAGTGGTCGGGTTGCAGCTCCAAACCGCACTGGGGACAGAACTGGCTGGGATCCTTTTGCCGGTTGGGAACCGCCGGCAGACGTTCCCGGGAAGAACCCTTTTCCGGAAGGTGTGGAGGGTAGGAATCCAAAGAAGTGACTGCCGGCTTCCGGGACAGAACGCCAGTCCTGCGGCCGGAGATCCGGCGGCTGCAGACCGCCCGCACCCGAGACTATTGCAGGTGCGGATCGATCATCTTTTGAAATTCCGACTTCGGCATGGCGCCCAGCAGGTTGCCGACCACCTGGCCATCCTTGAGAAGCAGGATCGTAGGGATGCTGCGAATACCGTACTTGGTGGCGACCGCCGGGTTGTGGTCGGTGTTGAGCTTTCCCACCTTCACCTTCCCGGCGTAGGCGCCCGCCAGCTCCTCGATGATGGGACCCACCATCCGGCATGGGCCACACCAGGGGGCCCAGAAATCCACCAGCACGGGCTGATCGGCCTGCAGGGCCTCCGCGTCAAAGTTCGCATCGGTAAGTTCCACTACGTTTCCACTCATCGTTTCGCCGGCTCCTTCCTGAGATCGTTGCGTCAATGCACCCTAGCTTGCCCCCGGCCCCGGCGCTTGTCAAGGTTTTAATGGGACCCGCCGGCCCACCTGTCCTGGCCCGCTTTCAGGCCGGCCGTGGGGGTGCGAATGTTCCGTCGTCAGGGCTTGAACGATGCGGGAAGCCGCGGCGGTCAGAGGATAGCGGCCGGCCTGGCTCAACCAAATCCAGCGTGCGCCCGGGATCGAGAGAGTGGCCGGCGGTGGAGGTTTCAGCCGCGCCTCGTACACCGTCAGAGTGATTCTCCGATTGGTGACGGCGTGTTTGACTACGGTCAAGCGGTCGCACAGCCGGACGCTCAAATGGAGTTCCGACTCCAGGTATTTCACCAGGGAGCCGGCAAGGTCGGATCGACTGAATTCCCCTCCGGGAAACTCCCACATGTCCCGGAGCAAACGGGAGCCGGACCGCTTCCGTATCAGGAACCGCCCCCGATGCCGGATCACCGCGGCGGCTTGACGGCTCAGGCGAATTCCCGACCGCCCGGCCTTCTCCGGCAGCCGATCCTGCATACCCGTTTTCAGGGCCTCGCAATGGGACGACCAGGGGCACAGGAGACAGCGCGGGTTGCGCGGCAGACAGACCGTAGCCCCGAGCTCCATCAGCGCCTGGTTGAAATCCCCCGGCCGGCCGTCGGGAAGCAACTGCTGTCCGGCAGCAGCCAGCATACCCTGCACGGGCGGCTTTGCGGGGTCGCCCTTCAGACTGAACAGCCGGCTCAGAACCCGCACCACGTTGCCATCCAGGGCCGCTAGCGGCTGGTCGAACGCTATGCTGAGGATGGCAGCGGCCGTGTAGCGCCCGATTCCGGGCAATCTCAAGGCTTCCCGATAGCTCCCGGGAAACTTCCCTCCATGCTCCCTCAGCAGAATCCGGGCCGCCCTCTGGAGATTTCTGGCGCGGGAGTAGTAACCCAATCCGGCCCAAATCCGCAGCAGATCCTGGGTGTCGGCCTCCGCTAGGTCTTCGAGGGTGGGGAAAGCCTTCATGAATCGCAGGAAATAGGGAACGACGGTTTGAACCTGGGTCTGCTGCAGCATGACTTCAGAGACCCAGACGGGGTAGAAATTGCGCGATTCACGCCAGGGAAGTTGGCGTTGGTGCTGCCGGTACCAGGCGAGCAGCCCGGTCTGCAGGCGCCGAATTTCGGCAGGAGGGAGATAGACCGCTTCGCTCGCGGCCGGTTTCGACATGCCTGCAGGATCTTCCATCCATTCCCGGCTGTCAAGGCCCTCAACCGCAAACCTGGCGGCGGGGATCGATTCAGGGCCATCTGGCGCTGCGCCCCAACGCAGGCCCATACCCGGCCTGGTTGTTCCCGTTCCACCCGGATCCTGAGGCAGTAAATCAGGACAGCTCAGGCAACGATTGGTGGCCCCAACAGCGCGTCTGTCAGGGTATACTGGGAAGGGTAGGCTTTCGCTGGTGTTTATCGGCCCTGTCCGTCCCCGGCGTGGCCGCACTTTTCTCCCTCATTCGGTTAAACCTTTTCCGCGCGAAGGGTGAGCGGAATCACTCCATCCGAAAAGGGAGAAAATGAATGCCGACCTCGTCCAAGCCTGAAACCGGCGCAATTCACCGGGTCCTGATCGACAGCGGCGCCGACCCCAAGCTGATCCATCCCGCCATCGAGGAGATACGTCATTTGAGCGGGCAGAACGTCATCACCGCCATCGGCGCTCAGATCACCGAACTTCGGTCTGAGACGCAAGCTCAGATCAACGAACTCCGGGCCGAAATGCAGGTTCAAATCAACGGGCTGCAAGCTCAGACCAACGAACTTCGGTCTGAAATGAAAGCTCAGACCAACGGGCTGCAAACTCAAATCAACGGGCTCCGGTCTGAGATAAACACTCTGAACAAGGTGATCTGGCCGCTCATCAGCCTGCTGTTCATTCCCATGCTGGCCCTGGCTTATAAACTACTCATGCAGTGAGCCAAGACGAGTTGGGCCGAGGGGAGAGTCGCCCTTCGATAGCGGCCGGCGTCGACCTGCCGGCAGCGTCTTTCGTGGATTCCCCACGGTCAAGCCCCTGCAGCCCCACCACGACATTTCCATGGACAGGCCACCCGAAAGTTGCTAGATAGAGAGGCATGGGTGCCTCCATTGCCGAAATCGCCCGTTATCTTCAATGTCCGTTCGAGGGGGACGGCTCCCTGCAACTCCAGCGGATCTCCAACTGGGAGGAAGCCGACCGCACCTCGCTGATCTACTGCGAGGGCTCAACCAGGGCCACCCGCCTGCCCGATGAGCTGACGGCCGGCTGCATCGTCACTACCGCCGACATCCACAGGTCCGGCTGGAACACCATCGTTTCCGAGCGCCCCAAGCTGGACTTTTCCCGCGCGGCCCGCCTGCTCCATCCCCGCCCGGCCGGACGGGGAGCGCGGGATCCTTCGGCGGTGGTTTCGCCGCAGGCAGTCATTGGACAGCGGGTGGACCTGGGACCTCACGTGGTGGTGGGGGCTGGAGCCCGGGTGGGCGACGGCTGCATTCTGCGCGCGGGCGTGGTGGTGGGAGAGCGTTGCCGTATCGGCAGCGACTCCATACTCCATCCCCGGGTGGTCCTCTATCCCGGCACGGAGCTGGGTTGCCGGGTG
>JAPOZE010000643.1 GCA_026706225.1 Acidobacteriota bacterium | reverse complement strand
TGGTCCAGCAGGACCGCATCCAGTCGATATAGGTTTTCATTCTGACGCCGTTGATCTCCTCCACGTAGGGCTGCTTGACATCGAAAGGGGGGACCTGGTTGACGGGACAGACCAGGAACTCGTAGGTCTCCATGAATTCCCGGACCCGATGGTAGAGTTGGGTTCTCCGCAGCTCGGCCCTGGAGAGATCGATTCCGCTCAGCTTCCTGGCGGCCTCGATTTCCTGCTTCAGAGTCTCCTTGAGTCGGGATTGCTGCTCGTGGTTCAGAGCCGATAGCGTCAGCTCGAAGCGCCACGCCCGCCAGGCCCTGAACACGGCGTCGGCCTCCTTGAGATCGGGCGTTCGTTCCTCGGGCCGGCATCCCAGGGATTCGAAGACCTGCCGCTGGCTTTCGAGGACGCGGGTGACCCGTGGATCGACCGGCAGCCCGCCCAGGTTGGGGCTCCAGGCAATGCGACACTTCCGGAAATCACGGTCGAGGGGCGCGGCGAAGCGGCTTCCCGATTCGGAGATGGAGATGGGCGAGCGCCGGTCGGGACCCGAGATCGCGCTGAGCATCAGGGCGGCGTCCCCGACGGTTCGGGCCATGGGGCCTTGAACGCCGATGGTGTACCAGCCCGCCTGGCTGGGCCAGATCGGAACCCGGCCCGGGGAGGGGCGCAGTCCCACCACGTTGCAGAAGTTGGCCGGGTTGCGGAGCGATCCGCCGGTGTCGCTCCCGTCGGCCAGGGGTTGCATGCCGCAGGCCAGGGCCACGGCGGCGCCTCCGCTGCTGCCGCCGCAGGTCTTTGAGGTGTCGTAAGGGTTGCGGGTCTCCCCGAATACGGGGTTGAAGGTCTGGGACCCGGCGCCGAACTCGGGGGTGTTGGTCTTGCCGATGGTGACGGCCCCGGCCTGCTTGAGGCGTTCCACGATGAGCGCGTCCCGGGTGGGCACGAAATCCTTGCAGGCCAGGGTGCCGAAGGTGGTGCGGATCCCCCGGGTCCACACCAGGTCCTTGTGGGCGATGGGAAGGCCGTGGAGGGGACCGGCTTCATTGCCGGCCGCCAGAGCCCGGTCGGCGGCGCGGGCCTGCTGCCTGGCCCGGTCCGCCACCAGGGTCACGATGGCGTTGACCCTGGGATTGAGGCGGTCGATCTGGGAGAGGTGGGCTTCCAGCACCTCGCCGGCGGATAGCTCCCGGGCCCGGACAAGCCGGCTCAGCTCGGTCGCGGTCAGGAAGCAGATCTCTCTATCGGGCATCGACAAGTTCCTCTGGCGCCTTCCGGCGCCTGGTTGCGAGCGGGAATCGGGGGCGGTCCCGCAACGCCCGGGCTTCGGGACTTCTCAAGGCATCGGGCCGGCGCGGCGAAGGACCTCCTGGTAGTCGGCCCCCTCGCTCGAGGCCTGGTGGGCTCGCTGCTCCCACTCCTTGATGGCTTCGGCCCGGGCGATCACCGCTTCCAGCTCGTGGGGCCGGATGACGATGACGCCGTCGTTGTCGGCGGCGATGGCATCCCCCGGGTGAATGGTGCGCCCTCCGACCCGAACCGGCCGGCCGGCGGCGGCCACCCTGGATATGCCTACGATGTACCCGGGAGCCACGGTCCGCGACCAGGCCGGAAATTCCATTCTGGCCAGGTCGGGCGTGTCCCGAACCGCTCCCTCGATCAAGGCTCCGGCGAAGCCGTGTCTTCTGGCCAGGGTGGCGGCCCCTTCTCCGAAGATGCCGTGGCCGTGCAGCTCCCGGGGGATCTGAATGACGATGATGGAACCCGGACGGCTCTGGGCCTGGTAGGCATCCAGCAGCGGGGTCAGGTCGGCCGCGGCCTCTTCTTCGACCGCCTCCAGCTCCGCGGTGACGGCTGTCCCGGCCATGGCGGTGAAGGGGACCACCGGACGGATACCGGGGTCGAGGTGGCTTTCGGGAAGCTTCAGCCGGACGCGGGCGTCGGCCAGAAGGGCCGTTGAAAGGTTTGCCAGGCGCTGGCTCAGTTCCGGGCTAAGCATGGGGTCTCCTTGGTTGTCGGACTGCGGTGGGGTCCGGTTTGGAACGCTTGCGTCCGCGCGCTCTTCAAATCTCCGCGTGGCGCCGGACGATGGCCTCGATCCGGGGGCGGTCCCCGGCCGCCACCCGGCCCATGGGCGGCCGGGTGGGCCCTCCGGCTCTCCCCACGGTCTCCAGGGCCACCTTGATGCCGGCGGCGCTGTAGCCGGGCCGCAGGCTGCGAACGGTGGCCAGGGGAGCGATCCGCTGCTCCAGGATCCGGTTCATCTCGACCGGGTTTCCGGCCGTGCCGTTCTCCCAGAACTCTCGACAGGCCCCCGGCGCCAGGCAGGCCACCGCGGCCGTGTAGGCCCGGGCTCCGGCAGGGAGCGCCTTGACGGCGTGGCCTTCTCCGCGGGCGATCCACAGGAACCGATCGGGGATCAGGCCTCGCAGCGAATGGCCTACCTCAACGCCGCCGCTGGAGTCCTGGAAGCCGATCACGTTGGGCAGCCTGGCAAGCTCGCCGATGACCTGAGCCCAGTAGTCCTCGACCGCCACGGGGTAGCCGTGCCACATGTTGACAAAGACTCCTATGCGGACGGCGGTGGCCACCCGGTGCATGTACTCGTAGACCCCCCGGGCGGTCGAGCTGCCGTAAGGGGGGGCGAACAGCATGAGAGCGTCCACGCCGGCCCGCTCCGCATTGCGCGCCATCTCCAGGGCGAGCTGATAGCCGCCCGCCACGCCCTGGATGACCGGCATCTTCCCCCGGGCCCCCTCCACCGCCACGCGTCCGGCGGCCTGGTGCTCCTCCAGGTCCAACGAGAAGAGCTCCCCCAGGTTGCAGGTCACCACCATGGTCATGTCCCCGGGGTGCCGGTCGGCGTGGTAGGCGACGTTGCCGCGGAGGCCCTCCACGTCCAGCGCCCCGTCGGCCAGGAAGGGGGTGGTCAGGAAGTTGTGCACGCCCCGGCAGGCCCGGGTGAGCTCCTCCATGGATCGTCCGGGCCCGGGATTCAAGGAACATCCTGCCGACGTGGCCAGAGTACCCCCTGCCACCAGGCCCACCGTCTTCAGAAACTGGCGTCGCTTGTTTTCCGTCATGTTTGCGTCACCTCCGAGTACCGGGCCGCGATCTCGGCGATTCCTTTGGTTCCGCCGACCTGAAGCTTGGGAGGCCGCACGCTGCCTCCCGCACGCCCCAGCGCTTCCAGGGCTGCCTTGATGGCGGCCACCCCGAATCCCGGAGAGCGGTCGGGGAGAGGCAACTGGTGGCGGATGGCGGCCAGGGGCGCAATACGCTCCCTGAAGAGGTTCTCCATGCCCTTGGCATCTCCCTTGGTGCCCAGCCTCCAGAATTCATGGCAGGCCCTGGGGGCCAGGGAGGCAAAGGATGTGGCATAGGCGGTGGCCCCGGCCGGCAGGGCCTGAAGCGCATGCTCCTCTCCGCGGGCCGTCCAGACCAGGCGCTTCCGGGCCTGGGGTCGCAGGGATCGGCCCAGGTCGATACCGCGGCTGCCATCCTTGAACCCCATGACGTTGGGCAGCTCGGCCAGCTCTTCCAGCAGCCTGGACCAGTCGTCCTTTCGGGTCCGCGGGTAGATCAGCACTCCGATGCCGACCGATTGGGCAATCCCGGTGAAGTATCGCCGCTGGCCCTCCAGGGTCTGAGGCCCACCGGGAGGCGGAAAGATCAGAATGGCGTCAGCGCCGGCCTCCTCTGCGTTGCGGGCCATTCGCGAGGCGAACCGGAAACCCCCGCGCACTCCCGCTACCACCGGAAGCCTGCCCCCGGCACCCTCCGCCGCGGCGCTCACGACCTCCCGGTGTTCCTCGAAGCCAAGCGAGAACAGTTCGCCCAGTCCGGCCGCTACCACCAGGCTCAGCGGTTGGATTCCGGCCTGGGCGTAAAAGGCCGCGTTTTGGCGCATTCCCTCGGGGTCGATCTCGAGGTCGGCGTGAAATGGTGTCGGCAGGTAGTTGTGAACGCCCCGCAGGGACTGCCGGAGGCCGTTCAGGGAACGCCTGGAGCGAGAGCCGGGAGCCGCGCCCTGGCTCTGTCCGGTCGCCAATTGAGACAGGAACCGCCTGCGGGAGGTCTGGGCCACGGGAGTGCTCGCGGGGTTGGGATTCGATGATTTCGGAGCGATTCGGGCCGGTACACACCGGCTTCGATTCGGGAGGGAAGCTTAGCACAGGCGAGCTCCGGGCGTCTCGGGTCATGGCCCGGCTCCGTTTCTTGCCGGCGGGGGCACCGTCGAAGGAGGAATCCACGAAGAGCACGGAGGAACAAATAGGAGATATCCACGAGGGGCCAAGAGGGGCCGGGAAGGACGGCGAAGGGCCGCGAAGGGGTTGGGGAGTGCTCGCGCGGGGTCAGCCGGAGGTCGGGAAGGGGGAAAGGATCTTCACATGGACTGCTCTGCCTTGTGATCGCCCCGGCCGGCAACCTATAATGTCCCATTTTCTCGCGGTTGCCGGTGCTTCGGCAGGTACGGAGCCGGGACCTTTCCCCACGGCCAGTCAACGCCATGAGCACGCCCTCCAAGCCCAATATCGTCCTGCTGATCAGCGACAATCAGCGGCTGGATACCCTCGGAATCCTTGGCAGAACCGCCTGTCGAACCCCCACCTGGGACCGCGTGGCCCGGGAAGGGGTCCTGATGGAGAACCTGCGGACAACCAGCCCCATCTGCTCTCCGGCCCGCGCGTCCTTC
>JAPOZE010000539.1 GCA_026706225.1 Acidobacteriota bacterium | reverse complement strand
CTCCTGAGCCGCCAGGCCGAGATGGGTCAGCGAGATGCTGCGATTGCGCACGGCGCCGAAACTGTCGCCCTGATTGCGCAAGAGACCCAGCATCCTCTCAAAACCCGACTCCGCTTCCTCGAATCGACCCAGGTCGTTGTAGAGCCTGGCCAGCTCAAAGATGACTTCCACGTTGTTCTGGAGCGAGGCATCGGCTTTCTTCAGATGCTCCAGGGACTCCTCGAAACGGTGGCGGGTGCGGCTGACCCTCCCAAGTCCCAGGTGAGCCTCTCCATCATCCGGATGGACTTCCAGGATCTTGCGGTACTCCTTTTCGGCGGGGTCGATCTGACCGTCGAGGATCAGGGCGCGCGCCAGGTCCCTGCGCAGCAGGGTCACCAGGGTCACGTTGGCCGCCTCGACGTTCATGCCTTTTCTGTAGGTTTCGACGGCCTTCCTGAAATCACCGGACTGCTCGTAGACCAACCCCAAACCTCGAAGAAGCACGGGAGAACCGGAGTTGATCCCGACGGCTTTCTCCTGGTATTCGACGGCTTTCTTCAGCTCGTCCAGGCCGCGATGGAGCTCGGCGAGCATGCTCAGGGCCTCTTCGGAGGAGGGGGCCACTTCCAGATGCTTCTCCAGGGTGGCAATGGCTTCCCGGGAGCGCCCGGCCTGACCGTAGAGACGGCCCAGCACCAGCAGCGAGTCGCCGTCCTGAGGGGCGAGCCGCCCGATGGCCTCATACTCGCGGATTGCCTTGTTCAAGGTGTCTCCGGCGGAGATTCGGTGGCCCCTTCTTTCGCTGGCCAGCAGCTCGTAGTAGATGGCTCCCAGGCGCTTGCGGGCGCGCAGGTTGTCCGGGTCGATGCGGGCCGCCGTTTCGAATTGCTGAATGGCTTCCAGGATACGGTTGTTTCGAAGGTAGGCGCTGGCGACTTCCGTATGGAGTTGGGAGGACTGGGGATCGTGGCGCAGCGCTTTCCGGTACTCCGCCTCGGCCTTGAAGAAGCTGCCGCTCTCCTCCAGCAGACGGCCCAGGCTGAAGTGGTAATAGGCCGCCGATCGATTCACCGACCGCGCTTCCGCCTGGCCGCCCGCGGCGGTGTCCGTGTCCCCCTGGGCCTGAGCCGCGGCCGTCCACAAGACCGCCAGCGCCGCCAGCAGGCACCTCTTGGTGATACCGAACCTTGGATGGTTCATCCCTCTCCTCGACCTTTCATCCTTCCGGATTATCGCATGCGGCATGGACCCCGTCAAACTGCCCACGCCGGCGGCCGGACCCTGTCCGTCCTCAATGGCGGAAGTGCCGCCTGCCGGTCAGGACCATGGCCATCCCGTGCTCATTGGCCGCCCGGATCACCTCGGAATCCCGAACCGACCCCCCGGGCTGGATGACGGCTCGGATGCCGGCCTCGGCGGCAATGTCGATCCCGTCCCGAAAGGGGAAAAAGGCGTCGGAGGCCATGACACAGCCCTCCAGCGGCGACAGCGCCTTGGAGATGGCCAGCCTGGCGGAATCTACCCGGCTCATCTGCCCCACCCCGATCCCCACGGTCCGATCGGAGCCGGTATAGACGATCGCGTTGGACTTGATGTGCTTGCCGACGATCCAGGCAAATCGGAGAGCCTCCCACTCCCCGGGTGTGGGAGAACGGTCGCTGGCAACCTTCCACCCGCCCTCATCCTCCGGCGCCCGGTCCACTTCCTGCACCAGCAGGCCACCTTCGACCCTCTTGTAGTCCCAGCCCGAAGCCGAATTCTCCGCCGCCTCATATCGAAGCAGCCGCAGGTTCTTCCTGGCGCGCAGTCGCTCCAGGGCCTCGGGTTGGTAGTCCGGGGCGATCACCGCCTCCACAAAAGTCGAGGCGATGGCCTGGGCCGTCTCGAGGTCGACCGTCCGATTGAACCCCAGGACGGAGCCGAAGGCCGAGACGGGATCGCATTGGCGGGCCTTGAGATAGGCGTCGGCCTGACCGGCCCGGGAGACGGCCACGCCGCAGGGGTTGTTGTGCTTGATGATGACCGCGCAAGCGGGAGTGAATTCAGCCGACAACTGGTAAGCCGCGTTCAGATCGAGCAGGTTGTTGAACGACAGCTCCTTGCCCTGCAACTGGACGCTGTCGGGAAGCAGATTGGCCCCACCAGCCATCTCTCGATAGAAGGCCGCCTGCTGATGGGGATTCTCTCCGTAGCGCAGGTCCATCACTTTTTCCAGGGCAATGCTCAACCGGCTCGGAAACGTGCCCGGCGCAGGCTGAATGGCTCCGTCGGAGGCTTCCATCCGTGAAAGATGGCTCGAAATTGCCGCGTCGTAGCGGGCCGTCAGACCGAAGGCCTTCTGGGCCAGGCGGAACCTGGATTCCAGGGTCAGGGTTCCCCCCTGCGCCTCGAGCTCCTGAAGAATCCAGCCGTAGTCCTCTTTTCCAACCACCACGGCCACGTCCCTGAAGTTCTTGGCTGCCGAGCGAACCATGGCGGGCCCGCCGATGTCGATCTGTTCGACGGCCTCCTCCAGAGTGACCCCGGGCCTGGCGACGGTCTGCCGGAAGGGATAGAGGTTGACCACCAGCATGTCGATGGGACGGATGGCCTGTTCCTGCATCTGCCGCTGGTGCTCCCCGTCCTCCCTGATCCCCAGCAGTCCCCCGTGGATCTTGGGATGCAGTGTCTTGACGCGGCCCCCCAGGATCTCCGGGAATCCCGTTACTTCGGACACGCCGGTGACCCGGGCCCCGCCTTCCCGCAGAAACCGGGCTGTTCCTCCGGTAGAAACGATTTCGTAGTCCAGGCGCAACAAGCCCTTGACGAAGTCCTGCAGACCCTCCTTGTCGGAGACGCTCACAAGCACTCGGCGACTCAAGGCAGACCCTCCCTTCGGTTCGATCAGCCGCGAAAGGCGCCATCATATGTCCGGAAGCCATCGCTCCGCAAGATGGCATGGTATTCTAGACCGGCCATGGCTCGAACCTCCTCGCCGGCCTACCGCCGGATTCCCGCAGTGGACAGGATTGTCGACAGTCCCCAGGCAGCGGGCCTGATCAGCCGGACCAGCCGCCCCTTCGTCACCTTCCTGGTCCGCAGGGTCCTGGAGAACCTGCGCCGGGAGCTGGCGGAGAGCCCCGAAAAGGAGTGGCCGGCCCCGGAACTGGCGGACCGCATCCGGCAAGGCCTGCAGCAGGAGTTCCGCTCCTGGGCCTGCCCCAGCCTGAGGAAAGTCATCAACGCCACCGGGGTAATTCTGCACACCAACCTGGGGCGGGCGCCGGTGGGAGATGCCGCCCGCAGGCAGTTGGAGGAAGTCGCCTCCAACTACTCCAACCTCGAATTCGACCTGGCCCGCGGCAGCCGGGGCAAGCGAGACGTCATTGCCGGCCGCCTCCTGGAAACCATCCTGGACTGCCCCCAGGCACTGGTGGTCAACAACAACGCGGCGGCCGTGTTCCTCATTCTCAACTCCCTGGCGGATGGGGGCGAGGTCCTGATTTCCCGGGGGGAGATGATCGAGATCGGCGATTCCTTCCGGGTGCCCGACATCCTGCGCAAGAGCGGAGCCCGCCTGAAGGAGGTCGGCACCACCAACAAGACCCACCTCAGCGACTACCGGCAGGGTTTCAGCGACAAGACCCGGCTGGTTCTCAGGGTGCACCCCAGCAACTTCAAGATCTCGGGCTTCACCTCCAAACCGAGCCTGGAGGAGCTGTCCGCCCTCTGCGCCTCCAGGTCCGTGCCGCTGGTGGAGGACCTGGGCAGCGGCTGCCTGATCGACCTGGAGGCCGCCAGGATCGAGGCCGAGCCCCATCCGCGGGAGAGCCTCTCCCGGGGGGCCGACCTGGTCTGCTTCAGCGGCGACAAGCTGCTGGGCGGTTCCCAGGCGGGCATCATCGCCGGAAGCTCCCAATATGCGCAGAGAATCCGGCAAAATCCCCTCTTCAGGGCCCTGCGAGTGGACAAGCTGGCCTTGGCGGTCCTGGAGTCCACACTGATTGCCTACCTGACCCGCCGGGAGGAGTCGGAGATCCCGGTGGTGCGGATGATCCGGACGGATGCCGGCCGTCTGCGGGAGCGGGCGAGCGCGCTGGCGAAGCGCCTTTCCGGGCTTCGAACCGACCTGGAGGTGGAGGCGGTCGAGGGGGTCTCAGTCATCGGAGGAGGGTCCACTCCCTCCCAGAGCCTGCCCACCTGGCTGCTGCGGCTGCGTTCCTCCGCGACCTCGGCTGCCGGGCTGGAGTCTCTTTTGAGGCACTCCGATCCGCCCGTGCTGGCGCGCCTGGACCGTGAAGCCGTCCTGCTGGATCTGAGAACCGTCTTCCCTGCCGACGATGCCCGGCTGGTCGAAATCCTGGGCCGGACAGGCAAGTAGTCCGCAGGTCGCCGTCCCTTCCCACCCGTCCAGGGGCCGCATCATTCACCCCGAGGTACTCCCATGAATCCCAAGCCCAATATCCTTCTTATCCTGACCGACCAGCACAGCCCCAAGGTGGCCGGGTTCGCCGGCGACCCGGTGGTGCGCACCCCCCACCTGGACGAGCTGGCCTCGCGATCGCTGCAGTTCGAATCCGCCAGTTGCGCCTCCCCGGCCTGCACCCCCTCGAGGATGTGCCTGCTGACCGCCATGGAACCCCACCGCTGCGCGGCCTGGGCCAACCACTGGATCATCTTTCCCGAACAGGTGACCTGGCCCGGGCACTTCGCCGAGCACGGCTACGCCACCTGCCTGGTGGGCAAGATGCA
>JAPOZE010000347.1 GCA_026706225.1 Acidobacteriota bacterium | reverse complement strand
GCTTGGCTCGGGAGCTGACCCTGGAGGGGTCGGCGCCGGGCATTCTGCCCAGCTCCTCGATGAAGGCCTCGTCAGCCGCCTCACCGAACCCTTGCCGCACCGCCCATCGGGCTCCTTCTTCCAGCACCGGGTCGAGGTCTCGCGGGTCCAGGTTCAGCAATCCCTGTTTTCCCGTGCCGCAGGGGATGTCGCGAAAGAGTTGATTCAGGAGCGGCTGCAGCTTGGGTCGGATGTCTTCGGTCTGGAAGGGGGAGGCCAACAGGCGGACGCCGCAATTGATGTCGAAGCCTACACCGCCCGCCGAGACCACCCCTTCGTCGAGGTCCGAAGCCGCCACCCCCCCGATGCAGAATCCGTAGCCCTGGTGGGCGTCGGGCATGGCCAACGAGCGTCCCACCAGCCCCGGAAGGGTGGCCACGTTGGCCACCTGTTCCTTGGTCAGATCCTTGCCGATTTGTCGAATCAGGGATTCGTTGGCGTAGACCAGTCCCTCGACTCTCATTCCCTGCTTGTAGGATCTGGGAATGAGGTAGCGGTAGTCGTCCAGCTTCTTCAGCATGGCCCCATTCGTTCAGATCAAGCGATCGCCGTCCGCCAGCACCGAGTCCTGCCGGTAGTGGCAGCCGCGGCTGTGCCGGTTGTGGTAAGCGGCCCTGGCGACGATCAGGGCGGCCTCGACCGCGTTGCGCAGTCCTATCAGACCGTCGCTCAACTGGGTCGTCCGGTAAAAGGTCTCGATTTCGTTCCACAGATGCCGCAACTCCCGAATGGCGCGGGAGAGGCGGTCGCCGCTGCGGACCAGCCCCACGTAATGCCACATGATGTTTTGAATGGTCTGCATGTCTCCCTGGATGAGCGCCGGGTCGGGATCGGAAACCAGGCCACTGTCATCCCAGGGGGGCAGGGCCTCCAGGGGAGGAGGCGGTGGCAGGGAACCGGAGTCCATGCAGGCTTCCATCTTGTCGGCGGCTCGGCTGCCCCAGACCAGCCCCTCCAGGAGGGAAGTGGAAGCCAGGCGGTTGGCTCCGTGGACACCGGTGCAACTGGCTTCGCCCACCACGTGAAGATTCCGGATGTTGGAACGCCCCCAGGAATCCACCAATACGCCGCCGCAGAAGTAGTGGGCCGCGGGAACCACCGGAATGGGTTCTTTGGTCATGTCGATGCCGGCAGCTAGACAGGTGGACCGGATGTTGGGGAACCGTTCCTCGATGGCGCGGGCTGGCATCCGGGAAGCGATGTCCAGCAGCACGTGCGGGTATCCGTGCGTTTCCATCTGGTGGTGGATGGCGCGAGCCACCACGTCGCGCGGGGCGAGGTCTTTCCACTGGGGGGAATAGTCGGCCATGAAGGCCCGTCCCTCCGGGGAAAGCAGGACTCCCCCTTCGCCGCGTACGGCCTCGCTGATGAGAAAGCTGTCCCCGCCTGTGGTGGCCAGCGAGGTGGGATGGAACTGGACGTACTCGGCGTTGACGATACGGGCCCCCGCCCGGTGGGCCATGGCAAGGCCGTCGCCGCGGGCTCCCACGGGGTTGGTGGTGTTGCGGAAGATCCTGCCCAGACCGCCGGTGGCCAGGACCGTGAATCGGGCAAGGTGCCGGTGGACGCGGCGGCCCTCACGATCGAACAGATAGGCGCCGTGGCAGGTGATGGGCTGATAGGTGGCCAGCGGATCCCTGGAGTGGTGGGGAAAGGTGATGAGGTCCACGGCCGTGAAGCCGGTGAGAACCCTCACGTTGGGACAGCGACGCAGCGCGGCCATCAACCCTTCGATGATGCTCAGGCCGGTGGCGTCTCCCACGTGGATCACCCGCCGGCGCGAGTGGGCGGCCTCCCGTCCGAAGACCAATTGGCCGGAATCTCCGCGATCGAAGGGGATCTCCGCCTCCTCCACCAGGATCTCCTGCAGGAGTCGCGGGCCCTCTTCGGACAGAAGCCGGGCGGCTTGGGGAGAGCTGGCTCCGGCCCCGGCGGCGACAATGTCGGAAGCCAGTGTTTCCGGTGCATCGTCGCTGCCGCGTCCCACCACCCCTCCCTGGGCCCAGCGGGTGTTGGACTGCCTGGGGTCCTCTTCGCGAGTGACCACGGTCACCCGCCGCCGCGGATTACGAGCCAGGCGCAGGGCCGTGGTGGCTCCGGCAATGCCGCTGCCGATGATCAGGACATCGGTGGGGCCGGCACTGCGCTCGGCGCCGTTGGGGGGAGCCGAGTCGCTCTTGTTGGCCGCGGGCATCGACAATGGACCTCCGGGGGCGCTGATTTCCGGCGGATCGAAAGGGGGCAACCCTGAAATCCCTTGTTCCGTGGGCGATTCGAGGCAGAGGGTCACCGGGAGGGGTGAGTCTATCGGAACAACGATCGGCCTGTCCAGCCCACTCTCAGGCCATGCTGCCCAGCAGCGTCGAGGCGAGCCAGAAGTAAATCACCAGTCCGGCCACATCGGCGATCGAGGTGATCAGGGGGCTGCTGGCCACGGCCGGATCGATTCCCAGCCGGCTCAGGAGGAAGGGCAGCACCACCCCGATCGTATTGGCGGCCACAACGATGGCCAGCATGGCCAGGCCCACGACGATGGCGATCTCCAATCCCCCTCGAAGCACACCGAAGAACCAGGCGGTGGCTCCCATGGTGGCCCCCAGAGTTCCCCCAACCGCCAGTTCCTTGAGGACGGTTCGGGGCCACTGTTTGGCCCGGATGTCTCCGGTGGCCAGGGCGCGCACCATCAGGGTGGCCGACTGGGCTCCGGCATTGCCGCCGCTGCCGATGAGCAGGGGAATGAAAAAGGCCAGGGCGATGGCGGCCGACAGGGTTTCCTCGTAGGCGGCGATCACCGACGAGGCGGCCAGGTTCACCAGCACCAGCAGGGCCAGCCAGGGGATTCTCTTGCGGTAAAGGGACCAGACCCCCGCTTCTTCATAACTCATTTTCAGGGGTTCGACGGCCGCCGACTTCTGGAAATCCTCGGTAGCCTCCTCCTCGGCGACGTCCATGACGTCGTCGACCGTGACCACCCCCAGCAGCACGCCACCGGAGTCCACCACGGGCGCTGCCACCAGATCGTACTTGCCCAGGAGGCCCACGGCCTCCTCGCGGTCGCTGTAGGGGGACAGAGTGGCGACCGAGCGGTCCATCAGGGCATCGACTCGATCATTGGGCGCCGCCAGCACGAACTGTTGCAGCTCCATCTCGTCCAGCAGCTTCCATTGGGGGTCGGTCACATAGACGGTCGCGATAGAGTCGAGCCCCTTGCCGACCTTGCGTATGTGCCGCAAGCTGCGCTCGATGGTCCACTCGGCGCGGACGGCCACGTAGTCCGGGGTCATCAGGCGGCCCACGCTCTCTTCCGGGTATCCCAGCAGCTTGCGCGCCTCCACCAGATCCTCGGGGCTCAGCAGGTTCAGCAGGCGCTGGGTGGCCCGTCCCGGCATTTCCTCCAGCAGGTGAGTCCTGTCGTCGGGTTCCAGGTTGGCCAGGAGTTGTCGGGTCTCCTCGTCAGTCAACTCCTTGACCAGAGCGACCTGAGACTCGGTGCTCAGATGGGCGAAGACATCGGTGGAGACGGCACGGGGAAGGAAGCGAAACAGCAGCACGCGGTCCGACTTGTTCATTCCCAGCAGTAGCTCGGCCGTTTCGGGCGCAGGCCAGTCCGACACCAGAGCCCGCAACTCGGGCCAGCTCTTGTTTTCAATTAGAACCTCGACGGATGGTCCGAGCGGTCGATTCATGGGAAATCCCTCTGACAGGACACTGGATTTGGCGGGCAGGAGCCCGCCGGCCCGGTATTATGCTACCAATTGCCGGAAGAGTGCAGCAGCAACTTTGCGAAGGGAAATTTGCCACGGGAACGGCCTCGTTTTCATTGGCCGCTTGCCGCTGTGATAGTCTGATAGGTCCTTTCAGTTCACTAAAGGGATTGCCGCAAGGCGGAGGAGTGGTAACGCCATGGATCGTCGAGAATTCTTGGGTGCTGCTGTTGCCGGTGTTGTCGGGGCTGCGCAACTGAGTGCATGCCGGATTGCCATGGAGGATCGCCCTGGTGGAGGAAAGCCGGCCGTGCGGCTTTCGTCGCTTCACCTGGAAGCCGTCAACCGCCGCCGGCGGGTGGCCAAGAACTTTGACGTGCTGCTGATCGATCCCGACACCTATCCAAGTATCGATGCCATCCTGGAGAGCCGTTTCGCCTTCATCGACGACCCGAAGTCCTGCATCGACAGCGTGTGGTGGAACTGGGGGGAAGGTAATGTGGCTGCCTACCCCAGCAAGATCCTACCGACCTACAACCAGCCCGCTTACCAGCGCTGGATCAGGGAAAGGATCGACATTGTACGGATTTTTCAGGACGAGACCCGCCGGCGCGGGCTGGAAGTCTTCTTCTCCGAACGCATGAACGGCAGCGACAACGACCCGCAGTTCATTCCGGGGCGGGGGACCTTCATTGATGACATGCACAATCAGAATCGGATTCCGCTCAAGCAGCAAAATCCCGACTGGGTCATGGTCATGCCCTGGAATCCCAACGGGATTTGGAACTATGCCGTCGAGGGCGTGCGTGACTATGTCTTTCGCAAGATGGAGGAAGTCGCTACGGTCTACGAGTTCGACGGAATCGAGCTGGATTTTGCCCGCATGTGCCCGATCTTCCCTCAAGGTCAGGCCTGGGAAAACCACTCCCTGCTGACCGATCTCATCCGTAGAATCCGAATGATGACCCTGGAGGTGGAGCGCCGCCGCGGCC
>JAPOZE010000545.1:1746-4736 GCA_026706225.1 Acidobacteriota bacterium | reverse complement strand
CTTGGACAAGAGGGATTCCGGCTGGCCCCGGGCAGCGGCGTAGCGGCGGCTTCAGCGGTCTTAGACCGGCATGAGCCGGCCGAACGATCGGAATAAACCACACCTGTCATCCAGGTCAATCGCCGGGCGGTCCGCGGTGGGTCAGTCTGCCGAAAACAACCGGGTCCAGTTGCGGCCGGCGTGGCGCTTCCCCGACTTCCCAGACCGTCAGGTAGACCAGCTTCAGGATATTCTCCAGCTTGCTGAAGTTGATCTTGTCCGCGGTATCGGTGGCGCGATGGTAGTCGGGATGGAAGCCGGTGAACAGGAATAGCGCAGGGATTCCCCGCTTCAGGAAGGGCCAGTGGTCGCTGCGGCGCATCAGGTCCATGGATTTGGCTTCCGAGGGGAATCTCAGATCCAGGCCGGTCCTGGCGTTGCTGCGCTCGATGAGGTCCCGCAGCATGGGTGCCACCGACGATCCGAAGACGTTCAGCGAATTGCGGTTGTTTTCTTCTCTTTGCCTGGGGAGCTCACCGACGAGATTGGCCGGGTGCTGGGCATTCCGGCCGATCATGTCCATCTGGAACATGGCCACCGTCTGTTGGAGCGGCACCGCGGGACGCCTGGCGTAGTGGCGAGAACCCAGCAGTCCGATTTCTTCCGCGCCCCAAGCCGCCAGCAGAATGCTTCTTCCCGGTTTGGCCGGGTTTCCCTGGAAGGCTTCCGAGAGCTCGAGCAGCGCCGTAGTGCCGGAAGCGTTGTCGTCGGCCCCCAAAAAAATCCGGCCACTCTCATCCACACCCATGTGATCGTGATGGGCTCCCAGGATGATGAACTCGTCCTTGAGAACGGGGTCCGATCCCGGAAGATGCCCGATCACGTTGTATCCCTGGAGTCGCCTCCTGCGATAGGAGACTTGCATGTCAAGCCGCCCGTGGAGGGGAAGGCTCTGCGGCCGGGCTGTCCTGTCAATCCGGTCCTGTAGCTCCTCGAGAGACCGGGACGGGGTTTCGGGTCCCGACGCTTGACCCAGGAGCCGTTCTCCGGCGGCGAAAGTCATTCTCACCACCGGAATGGAGAGGGTATCCAGCCGATCCGACAGGTGGGCCCTGGCGTGGCGAAAGTTGGAGCGTGGAGACGGAAGTTCCTCCCCCCGGGCCTGAACCAGCACCACGCCGCACGCTCCCCGGGCCTGGGCCCCAAGGGATTTCTCCACGGGGTCGGAGGTGTCGGTCGTTCCGACCCGCCGAAAGGCAATGTCGTGGGGGCCTCCGCTGAGCATGATCGCGACCTTGTTCTGAAGTTCGATTCCCTGGAAATCGTCATATTCAAGATGGGGCGCCGTCAGCCCGTACCCCACGAAGACGGCTTGCTTGCCCTGGACCGATGCGTCCGGTCCCCAGGCAGCCGGCAGGAAGTCCTGGCCACTCTCGAAGGCAACCGCCGAGCCCCGGGTATTTGTGAATTCCAACCGACCGGAATCTCGAGGAAGCGCTTGGCTAATCCCAAAGGAGTGTATGTAATCGGTGGAATGGGGCGCCGGGAGCAGGCCATTGGCCTCGAAGACGCTGGCGATGTAGGCAGCGGTGAGCTCGGCCTCGGGGCTGCCTGTCGCGCGTCCCTTGAAGTGGGAGGAAGCCAGAAACTTCAGCCTGGCCCGAATGCTTTCCTGGCGGATGGACTTTAATCCCTGGGAGATCTTCTCGAAGGAGACTGCCTCGAGCGGACCGGACAGCAGGAGCCCCAGGACCAGGCCGGGCAGCAGCAATCGACACAGGGTGAGGTTGTGTTCTCGGAACTTCGTGGCGTCCTCCTGTTCTCCCGGTCGGCTAGGATGCAGCCGTGCGCGGCTGGATCCAGCGCCGGTAGGCTTCCGGGGTGTCTACGTCGACCAGGATCTCATCCGATTCCCATTCCAGGTGGCAGATCTCCCCGCGATGCTGCCTGACCACGGCCACGGCACCTTCGTCGGGACTGGCGGCCAGCAACTCGGGGAACAGTTCCCTGGCGAACAGGACCGGGTGTCCCCGCCTTCTCTGAAAGGAAGGAATCACAATCGGATGGCCTCCCTGGCTGAAGCTGTCCAGCAGCCCGTCGATCAGGGCGCTGTCGACCAGGGGATGGTCGACCAGGAACATCATCAAACCGTCGCAGGTTTCGGGGTCGAGAGCCCGGATGCCGGCTTGCAGGGAGGAGAGTTGTCCTTCCCGGTAGTGGGAGTTGATGACGGTTGCCGGTTTCAGGTCGGGCAGACGGTCGAGAATGACTTCGGGCCGGTGGCCCAGCACGATCTTCAGGTCAACCAGCCGGGAGGACCGAATCTGGTGGACGATATGCTCCAGGAAGGTGGTGCCGAAGATCGGCAGCAAGGCCTTGGGCCGCCCCATGCGCTGCGACCGACCCGCGGCCAGGATGATGCCACTGACCCGTTTGTCCATGGGAGTCGTCAATTTCCCGAAGACTCCTGAGGATCGAGATCGGAGTCGTCCCGGGGATAAGAGCCCAGAATCTTCAAGTAACCGGCCAATTCTCGCAGATGAGCCATGGCCCGCTTGCAGTGCCTGTCTTCCAGGCTGCCGGAGAAGTCGACGTAAAACAGATATTCCCAGGGTTTGCCGTGCAGGGGACGGGACTCGATCTTGTAGAGGTCGATGTCCCGCAACGCGAAAACGCTCAGCGAACGAAAAAGGCCCCCGGGAATATTCCGGATGGAAAAAACAATGGATGTCTTGTTGGCGTTGGGCACCTTGCGGCGTCCCTTGGCCAGCAGAAGGAACCGGGTGAAGTTGGCGAAGTCGTCCTGAAGATTCTGTCGCAGGATGGTCATGCCGTATAGACGGGCGGCCAGGTCGCTTGCGATGGCGGCGCCGTCGAGGATTTTCTCTTCCTTGATTTGCTTGACGCTGCCGGCGGTGTCGTAGGTCGGGATGACTTTCAGCCTACCCAGCCGGGCGATGTTCCTGCGGCACTGCATGAGCGCCTGGGGGTGTGAAAAGACCCGGCGGACT
>JAPOZE010000545.1:0-1736 GCA_026706225.1 Acidobacteriota bacterium | reverse complement strand
GGGGTTGGCGATCAGGTGGTGCAGGATGCGGAGCTTCAGCTCTCCGATGATCGTGAGCCGGTGGCGCAGCAGAAGATCGTAGTTCTGGTGAATGCTGCCGGCCAGCGAGTTTTCAATGGGAATGACCCCGAACGTGGCCTCTTCCCGCTGGACTCTTTGAAAGACCAGGTCGAAGGTCTCACAGGGAACCAGGCTGCTGACGCCGGGGAAAAAACGCCGGGAGGCGATCTCACTGTATGCCCCCGGCTCGCCCTGGTAGGCAACCACGGGATCTTGACCAGGCGGCATGGTGGTTCTGCCTCCGGTAAGTCGGACCCGGGACATCACTCCCCTTCAATTCCGGGAACTGCGGGAGTGCGGCATCTTCCGCAGGGAGCTGGCCGGGTCACGGGTTCCATTGACAAAGCGGAACCCGCTGCTCGACAATGTGTTGCCCTGCATCGGGTCGCCGGGGAAGGTCCATCGAAAGCGATTGTGACGCCGAGAGGAGCAGTCTGATGCGAATATTGCCGTTTCGGGGCTACCGCTACGATCCAAGCCGTGTTCCCAACCTGGACGACGTGATCTCCCTGCCCTACGATCAGTTCAAGGGTTCCCGAGACGACCGGTTTCACCAGCGGCATCCCTATAACATCGCTCATCTTATCATGAACCCCGAGACCGGTGAGGATTCCCCGTCCTGGAATCGATATACCCGGTCCAGGGCCTTGTTGGATCAGTGGATGGGAGAATCGATCTTCCTGCAGGACGAGAAGCCCAGCCTGTATCCCTACTTTCAGGACTTCCCCCAGGCCGGAGGGCCACCCCTGACCCGCAAGGGATTCATGGCCCTGGGCGAAGTGACCGATTACTCCCAACGCATCGTG
Organism: Acidobacteriota bacterium; assembly: GCA_026706225.1. The sequence goes on along the minus strand of JAPOZE010000545.1, from coordinate 870 downwards.
CGGCCCCATGAGCGCACCATGACCAAGCCCAAGCAGGATCGCCTGGAACTCCTGCGCGCCACACGGGTCGACTCGGGAATCATCTTTGTCCTCTACTCGGATCCGGAAGGGGCAATCGAGGCCCTTCTGGATGAGGCAGTTGGGTCGCCGCCGGCCATGACGGCAGCCGGTCCGGAGGGGATGTCCAATCGCTTGTGGCAGCTATCGGACCCGACGGCGATCGCCCGCATCCGGCAGGCCATGCAGGAAAAGCCCGTTATCATTGCCGATGGCCACCATCGCTACGAGGTGGCGGTGGAATTCAGCCGGGAGGCCATGGACCGCCGTTCCGAGAATCCGGCCTGGGAAAACTATCGTTTCAAGCTCTTCAGCTTTGTTCGACTGGAGTCTCCGGCAATCGTCATCCTGCCGATCCATCGCATCCTGAGACACCTGGAAGGGTTTGAGCCGTCCCGTTTTCTTCAACAACTCGAGCGGTTCTTTACCATTGAAGCGACCGAGGTCGCCGGCGGCGTTGCGCCCGGAGAGCTGGAGGAGCTGCTGCAACGAATGCGGCAACGCCAGACCGCGGGGCATGCAGCAATGGGAGTCTATCTGCCCGGGCTGAAGCGGTTGGCCCTGCTGACCTTCCGTGGCGAAAGGGCCAAAGACCTGGATTGGCCGGCAGACAAATCCGAGACCTGGCGTCAACTGGATGTGTCCATCCTGCAGGTGGCGATATTGGACCGGATACTGGACCTCGGCGAGCGGGAACTGGCCCAGGGAAACTTTGTGGAGTATGTCAGTGAGGCCCGCGAGGCGGTCCTGAAGGCGGCGGACGGCTCCTGCCAATGCGTCATTCTGCTGAATCCCACCCCCATGAAGCAGGTC
>JAPOZE010000058.1 GCA_026706225.1 Acidobacteriota bacterium | reverse complement strand
GGCTCCTAATGGAAGACGCAGGTCGGCGAGCCCCTGCCCTGTTGTGCCTGCAGTGCGGACCCTTCGAGTAGAAACAGACGACCGACACTAAAGAAGAACCACGAATGAACACGAATAAGCACGAATACGGATGGAATTCCTTCAATGATGGGCGACAACCAAACGCCCCGGTAATTTTGTCCCCTTGGTGTCACGACGTCAGGGGAGGAAGCCCCCCGGGAGCGCGGGCGTCCCGCCCGCACAAATTCCGGCACAGCCTTGCCCATCTCCTCGACGTGGATGGATCGGCAACGGCGTCATGGGTCTGCTTCGGCCGGGCCTGGCGGTTCGTGCCGGCGGGTGGCCGGGTGCCACATCGCGGGGAAACTGAGCGGCACGCAACGGGAGTGCATGCGGGCGGGACGCCCGCGCTCCCGGGTGGGCCTCCTCCCATCACTCTTACTCCTCAACGGGGCGGGGGCCGGCTCGCAGGGCCCCTGCTTCGGCCGAGCCCGGGCGGTTCGTGCCGGCAGGGTGGCCGGGCGCCACATCGCAGGGAAACTGAGCGGCACGCAACGGGAGTGCATGCGGGCGGGACGCCCGCGCTCCCGGGGGGCCTCTTCCCATCACTCTTGCTCTTCAAGGGGACACGCGCCGGCTTGCCGGACGGGTCACTTCCGGGACCCAAATATCCGGAACACCAGTTCCGAGGGCGGCTCGCCGCGGGCGCCCACCAGCCGGCTGGCGAGTCGGCCCACCAGAAGCGTGGTGCAGACGCCGATGGGCGCATACCAGAGAAAGGAGACACTGGAGTAGAAGATGAACCCGGCCGTGGTCAGAGTTCCCAGGAGCAGCCCCAGGAAGGCGCCCCTGGACTCGGTCCTGCGGGTGAGCATCCCCAGCAGAAACACCCCCAGCATGGGACCGGTGAAGCTGTCCACGATGGTGGCGGCGATTTCCACGATGGAACCCAACTGCCCCACGTAACAGGCCAGCACGGTCACCAGGACTCCCAGACCCAGGGTCAGCAGTCGCGAGAAGGCCAGCTCCACCGAGCCCGGCCCGGGCAGCCAGGGCGAAATCCAGGCCAGAGACCAGCCGAAGCGCTTGACGAAATCGTTCATGATGGCCGTGGTCACCGAATTCAGACCCGAATCGATCGACGACATGGCCGCCGCCAGGATGGCCGCGATCATGATCCCCCGCAATCCGGCCGGCATCTGGCTGGCGATGAAATAGGGAAAGACCCGGTCCCCCTGGATGTCGGCCGGCAACTGGCCCGGATTGAGATGGTAGAAAGCGAACAGGCCCAGGCCGATCGAGATCATCATCAGCCCAAGAGGGAATCCTCCGCCCATGTTCATGAGAAAGGACTGCTGCATCACCTTCAGCGAGCGGGCCGACAGGTAGCGCTGCACGCTGACCTGATCGGTCCCGTAGGTTCCCAGGTGAGCCACCAGCCCGCTCAGGAAGGCTCCCCAGGTGGTGATCCGAACGGTCGGGTCCAGCGACCAGTCCAGGACCCGCGTCCGCCCCCCGGCTTCGGCAACGGTCCAGATTCCGGAGATTCCTCCAACCGCGGAACCCACGACCCACAGGGCCAGAATCGACCCGCAAAACAACACGAAGAACTGCACCACGTCGGTCCAGATCACGGCTCGCATGCCGCCCAGGACGGTGTAGAGGGTGGCCACCGTGCCCACCGCCACGATGGTTTCTATCAGCGCGAATCCGGTAACCGTGTGCAGCACCAGGGAGGGGACGTAAATGGCGGTGCCCATCCAGAGGATGCGCCACAGGATGAAGACGCTGCTGGCCAGAGACCGCACGGTGACGCTGAAGCGCTTCTCCAGGTACTCGTAGGCCGTGTAGACCTGGAGCCGATGGTAAAAGGGCATGAACACGAAGATGACGACCACGGCGGAGGGAAAGGCGGCCAGCATCTGCACCGCGAACTTGGCGCCGTGAGTGAAGTACTCCGACGGAGTCCCCATGTAGCTGATGGCGCTGTAGAGGCTGGCGATGGTGGAGATACCCAGGGGGAACCACCCCATGGAACGGCCCGCCAGGAAGTACTCCCGGGTGTCCTTCTGTCCCCTGCCCACCCAGACGCCGATGGAGACCATGACCGCCAGATAGGCGAACAGCAGAAGGTAGTCCAGGAAGGAAAACGGAGACAGGGGCATGGATGTCTGGTTAGAACCCGGGGAGCCGGTACACCAGGTCGGTGCGTTTGGTCGGGGGGCTCCCCTGCCCCATGCTGATGCCGTAGCCCACCACCAGGGTGGTGGCCAGGCCCACGGTGCCGTACCAGAGGAATGAGACGGTGGAGTAGAAAATGAAATAGCTGGTGACCACGCTTCCCACCAGCAGACCCCAGAAGGCTCCCTGAGACTCGCACCTGCGGGTCAGCATTCCCAGCAGAAAGACGGCCGCCATGGGACCCGCAAAGCTGTTGACCAGCTTGTTGGTGATCTCGATGATGGACCCCAGCCCCCCCACGAAGCAGGCCAGCACCGTAACCGCCACCCCCAGGCCCAGGGTCAACAGGCGGGAGAGCTTCAATTCCCTGGCGGCCACCTCAAGGGGCGCCTCTCCGGGAGACCATCTCATGATCCACCCGGGCTTCCAGTTGAACCTCTTGAAGAAATCGGTGATCAGGGCGGTGGTGCAGGAATTCAATCCGGAGTCGATGGACGACATGGCGGCCGCCAGGATGGCGGCAATCATCATCCCCCGCAGTCCAATGGGCATCTGGGTGGCGATGAAATAGGGGAAGACCCGATCGCCCTGAATCGCTTCGGGCAAATGCTGCGGATTGGTGGCGTAGTAGGCGAACAGTCCCAACCCGATCATGATGATGAACCCCTTCATGAGCAGGCCCGCACCCATGTTCAGGATGTAGGACTTCTGCATGATGGGAAGCGACCTGGCGGTCAGATAGCGCTGCACGCTGACCTGGTCGGCGCCATACATGCCGATGTGGCCCACCAGCGACCCCATCACCGCCCCCCAGGTAGTCACTCTAATGGTGGGGTCCAGGGACCAGTCGAACAGCCGGGTCCTGCCCCCCTGCTCCGAGATCCTCCAGATTTCGCCCGTCCCCCCCGCATCCATGCCGATGATCCAAACGGCCAGCACCGAGCCCCCGATCAAAATGAAGAACTGGCAGACGTCGGTCCAGATGACCGCCCGCATGCCGCCGGCCACGGTGTAGAGCGTGGCCGCGATGCCCACCCCCAGGATGGTCTCCAGCAGGGGCATGCCGGTAACGGTGTGAAGCACCAGGGCCGGCACGTAGGTGGCCGTGCCCATCCACAGGATCCTCCAGAAGACGAACACCGCGCTGGCCAGGGTGCGGACCTTCAGGTCGAAGCGCTCCTCCAGGTATTGGTAGGCGGTGTAGACCTGCAGCCGGTGGTAGAAGGGCATGAAGACATACATCACCAACGGAACCACCAGCACGATCGAGAGGGTCTGGCTGGCCATCTCCAGGCCATGGGTATAGTACTCCGCCGGCGCCCCCATGTAGGTGATGGCGCTGTAGAGGCTGGCCAGGGTGGAGATGCCGACCGGAAACCAGCCCATGGAGCGGCCGGCCAGAAAGTATTCCTTGGTGTCCTTCTGACCGCGGCCGACCCAGACCCCGATGGCGATCACCAGCACCAGGTAGGTGGTCAGGGCTACGTAGTCCAGCGCTGAAAAGACTGAGGTGTTCACGGATTTCCCCGGAGATTTGGAGCTACAACACCGTCGAGCGGCCGGCGCACCCGGAACGGATCAAGCCTTGGGCTTCAAGCTTCCGGCCAGTCTGGATACGGTCTGCGGGAGCGTCCGGTCTCGATCCAGCGTATCCGTTCGCTCCCCTCCCAGCTCGCTTTCCGCGACCATTCTGAAGACCTCGGCCGCCCCCGTGTGGATGTCGGGCGTGACGCCCACGCTCCCGAAGGTGCGGGCAATTTCCTCCATTTCGGCGATCCAGCGGAAGGCCTTGGCCGGCACCCGCCTGACCTGCTCCATGGCCTCGAGCTTCCGGCCCTGGCTGTAGGCAAGCTCCGACCTCAACTCGGCCGAGAGCCCCAGGGCCTCGGCGCTGGTGAGCACGGCCGCGTGAAGCGCCAGGGTTCCCTTGGTGAGCCCGGCATAGCACATCTTGATGGCCGAGGCCCGTCCGATCTCGCTGCCGATCCACTTGACGGCAATGCCTCGACCGTCGAGCTGGGCCATGGCGTCCGCATCGGAGCCTGAGACATAGAAGCGGGGAGGCTGTCCCTGTCCCGGAGGTGGCCCGATGATGGAGGCGTCCAGGTAATGCCCGCCGGCCTCGGAGATGATGCCTTCGATCCGCCGGGAGGTCGCCGGGGAGATCGCGTTGCAGTCGGCGAAGACCGGCCGGCAGCCGGTGTTGGTCAGGGCCTTGGCCACTGCTTCCGCCAGCGACACCGCTGCCTCGGGAACCAGGATGGAAAGGATGAGTTCGGCCTGCTCGGCCAGCGCTTCCAGGCCGGGCACGGTCCTGAACCCGGCGATTTCGGCCATCCGGCAGGTGCGGGGGCTGCGGCCCGCCAGGCAGGTCATCACCTGCAGGCCGCTGGCCCGGAACTCCCGCCCCACGGCGTGCCCCATGTCTCCGGGACTTAGAATGGCAACGCGTTGGATTTGCAGCGGAACGCCCTCGCTTGAAAGTGTCTAGAGTTCCACCGGACCGCCCTCCCGGGCCGACCGGTAGAGCGCCGTGATGGCAGCCACATTGGCGCGGCTGTCCT
>JAPOZE010000647.1 GCA_026706225.1 Acidobacteriota bacterium | reverse complement strand
TGGCGATGCCGTCTCCGATGGTGTCCAGGGCGCCCACCAGCGTCACCAGCACGAAGGCGGGCAGGAGGGCCCAGAAGTCGGGACCGAAGCCGAGGTCGAGACCCGGCCAGGCCAATTGCGGAAACCCGACCCAGTCGGCTTCCAGGACACGACCGGTGTCGTAGATTCCGTAGAAGAGGCCGCAGGCGCTGCCCGCAACCATCCCCAGAGCCCCGGCCCAGAGTCTCCAGACGCCGCCGGCACGCATCGAGATCACGGCCATCAGCCCCAGGGTCACGGCTGCCGTGACCGGGGCGGCCGAGGGCGCGGCGTCGGCCGGCACGTCGTTCAGCTTGCGAAAGATGATCGGTCCCAGCGTGACCGGAATCAGCATCAGCACGGTTCCGGCTACGGTGGGCGTGAAGATCTTCCTGAACAGCGAGAGCTTGGCCGCCAGAATGAACTGGCACAGGGCGGAGACGATGATCAGGCTGGCCATCAGCCCCCCGCCACCCCGTTCCAGCGCCGCCACGCAGACGGCCAGGAAGGCGCCGCTGCTTCCCATGAGCAGCAGGTAGCCGGAGCCGAGGCGGCCGATGCGGGCCGACTGGATCACCGTGGTGACGCCGCTGACCACGAGCGCGGCAAACACGGCCCATACCAGGTAGGCTTCGTTGCCCCCCGCGGCTCCAACCAGGATCGCCGGCGTCAGCACGATGCCGGCGGCCGTCAGCGTGGCGTACTGCAACCCGAGGCCTATGGTGAGAGGAAGCGGAGGTCGTTCGTCCGGCTCGTAACGGACGTCCTGGGCATGGTCTTTCATTCTGGGGAGACTGTTCTCGGTGAGGGTCGTTCAGGCTACCGATGATTGGAAAGGATACACAATTGAGGCGCAGCACTTTCGGCTATTGCGTCAGTCGCAAAGACTACAGCAGACCTTTATTCCGGATGATTCTCACGTAGTCTTCTTTGGAAAGCGGACAACGAGAGAGATCCCTTGCTTGCATTGCACTGATTCCGCCTATCTGTCTGGCAATGTAGTCGTGATTTCTTTCCCGGGAACTTCTCGATACTCCGTAACTGCCGACGACTACGTCGTCAATAACCACGAGAACCCTGGTATGATTTCTTCCTTCTGTTATCTCTGCACCGAGCTTGCGGGCGATTTTCAAGGCGTCTCGGGCCGTCAACATCGTTGTGAGACGCGCTCCAGGTAGGTGCGGAGAACAGCCAGTTGCCGTGTGGGTGCCGGTCCCAACCTGTCTCTATTGGCCTCGTAGCCCTCCAGGGTGTTCAGAATTTCCGCCTTCAAACCGTTGATGGCCTCAACTCTACTCCGTGCAACCCAGGCGATATTTCCTTCTTCAAACGCCGCCTCGACCTCACCTCCGATTTCAAGGCTGCGAACAGTAACCGGGATGGCCTTCAAAACCCTGTAGGGCTCCCCAGAGAAATCTGTGATCAATTGCTGGTCGGCGAACTGTAAAGTCTCGGTTCCCGACAAAACCTCTTTAGCCACCTTCAGCTCTCCTTTTGTTGGCAACCTTGACGTCCGCGACGCTCGCGGTGGCCGCTGCTGTTCTACGTCGTTGCCCTGGTTAATGCCGGTCAGTTTTTCCTGTTCGGTTTTACCATAGCGCTACCGACACCGCAACGCCGGATGCGGGCTGCGAAGTATACAGGATCTCTCAAGAGTTCGGCACCAGAGTACAGAATGAGAATTTCATGTCCCGCCCCCGCTGTTGACTGGCTTTCCCGTTGCCGTCACAATGGACCGCCGTCCGGACCCGGGGCCAGGCTTGGCTGCGCTCCACCCGGCGGGCATTCATGAATTCCTGATCCGGAGGCTTGCATGCGATTGGAAAATCCCCTGAAAGTTGCGCTGAATGCCGGAAAGGTGTCGGTCGGTTCCTGGCTGAATCTGGCCTCTACCCTGGCTGCCGAAGTCCTGGCCACCGAAGGGTACGAGTGGCTGACCGTGGACATGGAGCACGGACCTTGGGCGCTGGACGACGCCGCCAACGGGTTCCGGGCCATCGAGTCGCGGGGCGCCGTTCCCCTGGCCCGGGTGTGGTCCCACAATCCGGAGGACATCGCCCGGGTGCTGGACGCCGGCGCCCTGGGCGTGGTCATTCCCCACGTGTCCAACCGCGCCCAGGCGGAGGCCCTGGTGCAGGCGGTCCGCTATCCTCCGCTGGGCCATCGCTCCGCCGGAACCGGCCGCAATCAGACCTTTGTCGACTACCCGGCCGTGGCCAACGAGCAGATCCTGCTGATTCCCCAGATCGAGGACATGGAAGGCGTGGATCAGATTCAGGAGATCATGGCGGTCCCCGGCATCGACGTGGGCTTCATCGGACCCCACGACCTGGGTCTGTCCATGGGCCTCAAGTCGGAACAGATCGGCAGCGACCCCGAGCACGAGCGCGCGCTCATGCGGATCCTGGAGGGATGCCGGGCCGTGGGCAAGCCCGCCGGCCTGCCGGTGCGCGACGCGGCCGCCGCCAACAAGTGGATCTCGCGGGGAATGCAGATGATCGACCTCTCCAACGACCTGGCCATGCTGCGTAGCGCCGTGCGCTCCCAGTTGGCCCAGGTGAAGCGGTAGGGAAGGGCGGGCGGAAGCCCGCATCCCCCCGGGAACGCGGGCGTCTCGCCCGCATGCACACCCGCAGCGAGCCGCACAGTATCCCTGGGATGTAGCACCCGCCCACCCTACCGGAGGGAACGGCATGGGTTCGGCCGAAGCAGAGTCGTGGCGGCGTTGCCGGTCGAGCGGGGTGGAGGAGTTGGCCGAGGCTGTGCCGGAATGTATGCGGGCGGGACCCACCCGGGAGCGCGGGCGTCTCGCCCGCATACATTCCGGCACAGCGACGCTGCCCCCGCGCTCCCGGGTGGGTCCCGCCCGCATGCACCGCCGTAGCGAGCGGCTCAGTATCCCTGCGATGTAGCGCCCGCCCACCCTGCCGGAGGGAACGGCATGGGCTCGGCCGAAGCAGAGTCCCGGGTGGATTTCTTGCCGACCTCACTCGAAGCGGGGAAGCCGGTCCCGTAGTTGGCTCAGCAGGGGGGCGTCACGGTCCTTGGGGGAGAGGAGGGGTTGCCGGATGGGCCATGCGATCCCGATCTCGGGATCGTCCCAGCGTATGGCGACCTGGTCGTCCGGGTCGTAATAGCGGCTGCACTTGTACTCCACCTGGGCCGAAGGGCTGGTGGTGGCGAAGCCGTGGGCGAAGCCCTCGGGAATGAACAACTGCCGGCGGTTGACCGCCGAGAGACAGACGCCGGTCCAGCGCCCGAAGGTGGGCGATCCCAGCCGGATGTCCACGGCCACGTCGAACACCTCCCCCTCGATCACCCGAACCAGCTTGGCCTGGGCCCGCCGCACCTGGGCATGCAACCCCCGCAGGGTTCCATGGCGGGACTGGGAGTGGTTGTCCTGCACGAATTCCGGCGGGAGGCCCTGCCGGTGGTAGCGGCGGGCGTGGTAGGACTCCAGGAAGAACCCCCTGGCGTCGCTGTAGACCTCGGGCTCGATGACCAGCACTCCCGGCAGCGCCGTCGGCGTCACTTTCATGCTTCACTCCCCGGGCTCCACCAGCCCCATCAGGTAGCGCCCATAGGGGCTTCCCTGCATGGACTCTGCCATCCGGCGGACGTCGGCGGCCCCGATCCATCCCATTTCGAGCGCGATCTCCTCGGGGCAGGCCACCATCAGCCCCTGGCGTTCCTCCAGGGTCTGAATGAAGACCGAAGCCTGCAGCAGCGACTCGCGGGTGCCCGCATCCAGCCAGGCCACCCCCCGCCCCAGCTTCTCCACCCGCAGCCGGCCCATGGCCAGGTATTCCCGGTTCAGATCCGAAATCTCCAGCTCCCCGCGGGCCGAAGGCTTGAGCCTTGCCGCCAGCTCCACCGCCTGCCGATCGTAGAAGTAGAGCCCGGTCACCGCGTAGGAGGAGCGGGGCCGGGCCGGCTTCTCCTCCAGGCCGACGGGCCGGCTCTCTTCGTCGAAGGAGACCACGCCGTAGCGCTGCGGATCGCGCACCCGGTAGGCGAAGACGGTGGCCCCGCTCGTCTGACGGCTGGCCCGGCGGAGACTCTGCGAGAGTCCCTGGCCGTAGAAGATGTTGTCGCCCAGCACCAGGGCCGGCGCCTGGTCCTCCAGGAAGTCCCTGGCGATGAGGAAGGCTTGGGCGATCCCTTCCGGACGAGGCTGAACCGCATAGTTCAGGTTCAGGCCCCACTGGCTGCCGTCACCCAGCAATCCCTCGAAGGCGGGCCGGTCCCGGGGGGTGGTGATCACCAGGATGTCCGTGATCCCGGCCTGCATCAGGGTCGACAGGGGATAGTAGATCATGGGCTTGTCGTAGACCGGGAGAATCTGCTTGCTGATGACCCGGGTCACGGGAGCCATGCGGGTGCCCGAGCCTCCCGCCAGAATGATTCCCTTTCTCATGATTCCACCCTGTCCGCGGTCCCCAGCCGCCGGCGGTCGTAGTTGTCTTCCTGCACCTTGCGGCACCAGTCCCGGTGTTGGGCGTACCAGCGCACCGTTTGGGCCAGGCCTTCCTCCAGGCCGTATCGGGGAGCCCAGCCCAGCTCCCTGCGAATCAGTCCGGAATCCACGGCATAGCGGCGGTCGTGGCCCGGCCGGTCGGGGACCCGCCTCTTCAGGTCGGCGTAGGCTGCAACACCCCGGCTCCGCATGGCCGGGTTGGCGGCGGCCGGAAGCAGCCCCCCCAGGCCGGCGCATACCTGGTCCACCATC
>JAPOZE010000305.1 GCA_026706225.1 Acidobacteriota bacterium | reverse complement strand
GGCGTCCCCATCGGACCACCAAGTTGCTGAAAATAAATGGCCTTTCATCATGAATGCAGCGACCTGGTGAGAAATGCGGGCTAGCGCCCTTCCGCGCTCACAGTGGATGCGTGTGTCTCCGCGTAGCGTTGTAACCTGATTGTTGTTCTATTTGTTAACGCGAGTCTTTATGTTGCACCGTGTACCACTTCATATTCGTGTCTCTCCCGAAACCCGTCAACGTCTCCAGAGCTTCCGCACCGAGCGGCACCAAAATGTCGGCGCCTGGCTGCGCGCCCTCATTGACGAGGCCCTCGACGGCGAGTTCGGTCCCGCCCCCACCGACGCGAATGAGCTGGCCGCGCCTGTCAAGGCTGCGCCCCCCGAACCCATCCCTGGATGGACCCCGGCCAGGCTGAAGGGTGGAGACTGGAGAGCTCGCTTCCAAGGGGACACCCGCACCTTCCGCACCAACCTCGCAGGCCTCACCATCGCCGTCGAGACCCGCTCCGGAGACTCCTGGAACGCCACCGTCACCCAGATCCTGGAGCATTCCGCGGATCCCGTCCTGATCCCTGTTCCCGACAGGGCATGAGGGTTCGTTGTTTCACTCTCGAATGATGCGTGCGCCAGGGCGGATGCCCGGCTAAAAACAACCCACGCTACCCGCACTCTTCCCAAGAGTAAGGCCCGTGGAAAAACGGGCCCGTGCAGCGACAGGCCCCGGTTGCCTGGGTCCGGCGGGGTATGGTAGCATCCAGGCTTTTTGCGGCCGGTTCAAGACCGGCGATCGCCATGCCTTATTCGGAAAGGATTTCACCATGAAGGTCTATCCGCCTGCGGACATACGCAACGTCGCCGTGACAGGACACGGGTCCTCGGGGAAGACTTCCCGGGTTGCCGGATGTCTCTACGCCGCCGGCGTCGGCAATCGTCTGGGACGCGTCGACGAAGGGACCACCCTTACCGACCATGATCCGGAGGAAATCGAACGCAAGATCAGCACGTCCACCGGCATCGCCTTCATGGAACGAGGCAAGACCAAGATCAACCTTCTGGACACTCCCGGAAAAGGCATCTTTATTCAGGACGCTCGCAACAGCATGCGAGTCGCCGAGGCCGCACTGATCGTCGTCGATGCCGTAGCCGGGGTCGAGGTCCAGACCGAGAAGGTATTTCAGTTCGCCAAGGAGTTCGATCTGCCGGTTGCCTTTGTCCTGAACAAGCTCGATCGCGACAACGCCGATTTCGAACGCGGGATCTCTCTGCTGCAGGAACACTTCGGCCGCACGGTCATTCCGATGCAGATCCCCGTCGGCAGCGAAAAGAGCTTCAGCGGCGTCATCGATCTGGTTGAATTGAAAGCGTCCCGATATGACCCTGGCGGTGATGGCAAGGGAACCCCGATCGAAATTCCCGAGTCCCTCGAGGAAGCAGCCGAACAGGGCCATGAGACGATTGTGGAGATGGTCGCCGAGGGCGACGACCAATTGATGGAGCAGTTTTTTGACCAGGGCACCATTCCGAACGAGGACCTGGTTCCGGGGTTGAAGCGTGCCATCGGGGAGCGACTCATCTTCCCCGTCTACTGCTATTCGGCCCTTCTGAACGTGGGATCCGGAAGCCTGGTGGACGCCCTGGTCGACTATCTGCCGTCCCCCGACGAATCCAGATTCCGGCTGGGAGGCAACGGGGAGGGCTCCGGCCGGCGCCAGGGAAAGGAGAATGAACCCGTCTCGGCCTACGTGTTCAAGACGGTCGCTGATCCCTTCGCGGGAAGGCTGTCCTATCTGAAAGTGGCTTCGGGAGTTATCGAAAACGATGCCACGCTGGCCAACTTCAACCAGGGCCCCTCGGAAAGACTCTCCCACCTGTCCGTCCCTCAAGGCAAGTCCGCCGTGGAAGTCTCCAGGCTGTTTCCCGGAGATATCGGCGTGGTGGCGAAACTCAAGGACACCGTCACCGGAAACACGCTGGGGGACAAGGACCACCCGGTCCTTTACGACAATCTGGATTTCCCGGAGCCGCTGATCTCTTTCGCGGTGGCGCCCAAGTCGCGGGGAGACGAGGACAAGATCAGCAACGCGCTCCACAAGATCCTGGAAGAGGACCCGACCCTGCGCTTCGGCCGGGATCAGCAGACCAACGAGATGCTGCTGTCAGGCATGGGACAGTTGCACATCGAAATTATCGTGGCGCGCCTGAAAAAACGATTTTCCGTCGACGTCGGGTTGAAGCCGCCCAAGATCCCCTACCGTGAAACCATTCGAGGAAGGGCGGATGTTCAGGGCAGGCACAAGAAGCAATCCGGTGGGCACGGGCAATATGGAGACTGCAAGATCCGCATGGAGCCCCTGGCTCGCGGAGGAAATTTCGAGTTCGTGAACGAGATCTTTGGAGGGGCCATCCCCAGGAACTACATCCCGGCTGTCGAGAAAGGAATCCTGGAATCAGCCTCTCGCGGCTACCTGGCGGGATATCCGGTGGTCGATTTCAAGGTAACGCTCTATGACGGATCCTACCACGACGTGGATTCCTCGGAGCTTGCGTTCAAGATCGCGGGATCGCTGGCATTCAAGAAAGCCATGGAGCAGGCTTCGGCGGCTATGCTGGAACCGATCATGAACGTGGAAGTCTACGCGCCCGAGGCCTATGCCGGTGACTTGATGGGAGACCTGAATTCCCGGCGCGGCAGGGTGCAGGGGATGGACTCACGCCCAGGCTCGCAGATCATCAAGGCCCAGGTACCGATGGCCGAGATGCTCTCCTATGCGCCTACCCTGACTTCAATGACCCAGGGCCGCGGGGATTACACCATGGAGTTTTCGCATTACGAGATCGTTCCGGCTCAGATCTCGGACAAGATCATCGAGCAGGCCAAGGCGGCGAATGACAAGGAGCAGAATGAGTGATCAAACGATACGAGGACGACCTGCGCGCTACGTCGTCACGTGATCCCTGACCGCTTCTTCAACGAAGGTGGGTCGTTCCTCTTCGACTTCAGCGTCAGCTTCGACCTCCGGCTCCTGCGAGACATCGGACTTCAGTTTCACATTCCGGTAGTAGTCCATCCCCGTCCCCGCCGGAATGAGCCGCCCCATAATGACATTTTCCTTGAGGCCCCGCAGGTAGTCCACCTTCCCGCTGATGGATGCCTCGGTCAGGACCCGGGTGGTCTCCTGGAAGGAAGCCGCCGAGATAAACGAGTCGGTTGAAAGCGAAGCCTTGGTAATTCCCAACAGCAGGGGACGTCCCTTGGCGGGCCGGCCATCGCCTACGATGGCTCTTTCGTTCTCTTCCTGAAAGCGGAACTTGTCCACCTGCTCTTCGAGCAGAAACTCGGTGTCGCCGACATCCTCGATCTTTACCCAGCGCATCATCTGGCGAACGATCACTTCAATGTGCTTGTCATTGATATTGACCCCCTGCAGCCGGTAGACCTCCTGGATCTCATTGACCAGGTAGGACTGCAGCTCCTTTTCTCCGAGCACGGCCAGAATATCGTGCGGGTTTCGGGGACCGTCCATGAGGGGCTCCCCGGCTCGGACCGAATCCCCCTCCTGCACGTTGATGTGAACCCCTCGAGGCAAGGAGTACTCCCGCTCCATGCCGTTGTCGCTGGTGACCGAAATCTTGCGAGTCCCCTTGGAGATATCGCCGTACTTCACGACCCCGTCGATCTCGGTGATGACGGCGGTTTCCTTGGGCTTGCGAGCCTCGAACAACTCCACCACGCGGGGCAATCCCCCGGTAATGTCCTTGGTCTTGGTCGTTTCCCTGGGAATCTTGGCCAGGATGTCGCCGGGGTGAACCTCTTCGCCGTCGCCCACCATCAGGTGGGCTCGGGAGGGCATGAGATATTTCTTCACCGCCTTCGCCGTCCGGGCCTTGCCTCCGCCCTTCCCATCACCACTCTTGATGATGATCTGAGGCTGCCGCTTCTCATCCTGCGACTCGGTCACCATCCAATGGGACAGGCTGGTGACCTCATCCACTTCCTCCTCCATGGTCACCCCTTCCAACAGGTCCCTGAACTGGATGAACCCGCCCGCTTCGGTGAGAATGGCATAGGTATAGGGGTCCCACTCCACCAATTCCTGACCGACATGCACGGCCTGCCCTTCTTCGACCTTTATCTTGGCCCCGTACACCACCGAGTAGCGTTCTTTCTCGCGGCCCTTTTCATCCACGACCGCGATCAGGCCATTGCGATTCATGACCACCAGGTCCCCCTGCTTGTTGCGCACCGTGGCCAGATTGATGAAACGAATCAGCCCGTCGTTCCGGGCTTCCAGCGTGGACTGCTCCGAAACCCGGCTGGCCGCTCCCCCGATGTGGAAGGTGCGCATGGTCAACTGAGTCCCCGGCTCTCCGATGGACTGAGCGGCAATGACTCCCACGGCTTCGCCCAACTCGACCATGTTGCCCGCGCCCAGGTTGCGGCCGTAACACCTCACGCACACGCCCCGACGGGATTCGCAGGTGAGCACCGACCGGATCTTGACCCGTTCCACCCCTGCCCCCTGTATCTCGCTGGCCAGGCTCTCGGTGATCTCCTGGTTGACGCCGACAATGGTGCTGCCCTCGTAGTCCTTGATCTCCTCCAACGAAACCCGCCCCACGATCCGATCCCGGAGCGGCTCAATGATCTCGCCGCTTTCCACGATGGGTCCAACCCAAATGCCGTCCAACGTCCCACAGTCTTCCTCCGAGATGATGACGTCCTGGGCCACATCGACCAACCGCCGGGTGAGGTATCCCGAGTCAGC
>JAPOZE010000103.1 GCA_026706225.1 Acidobacteriota bacterium | reverse complement strand
ATTAGTCAGGGACTCGGTCAATATTCTGCTGGAGGCGACTCCCGTGCACATCGACCTGGCTGCCGTGCAGGAGGAGTTGTGCCGGGTCGAAGGCGTCGACTCGATCCACGATCTGCATGTCTGGACCCTGACATCGGGATTTCACGCCATGAGCTGCCATGCGGTGCTGTCCGGCGATCGGAGAAACCACCAGGTCCTGGAGCGGCTCAGCGCCATCGTCCGGGATCGGTTTCAGATCGAGCACTCCACAATCCAGCTCGAGGAGCGGAGCCTCGAGCATGAGGAGATGGGAACCTGTCATTCCGTGGTCCGTTGAATCCAGTTTCCCGTCCCAGAAATAAAGGCCGGCAATGTTGACAGGATGCGGCGGCGGACGGAAAATTAAGGATTTTGAATTTCCTCTGATTTTCAATGACCGTTTCCGACCTGGATGTCCTGGACTATCGAGACCTGAAGCGGGTCATCGCCGGGTTTGCCGATTGTCCCCTGGGATCCCAGCGGTTTGAGGGGCTGATCCCCGCCGGGGACTTGGGAGAAGTCCGCAAGCAACTCCGAATGGTGCGCGAGTGTGTGGAGATGCTTGAATCGGGGCAACCCTTGCGGTTCCAGCGGGTGGTGGAGGTGAGCCCGATCTTCGGCAGGCTGGGTGTGCAGGGCGCCGTGCTGGACCCCGGCGAAATCCGGAAAATCCTCGACCTGGCCGAGGTGGCGGTCGCCGGCCGCAAGGCTCTCGAGGCCGCCGGGCGGCAGTTCCCGGCCCTCTCGGGCCTGGCTCGCAGTCAGGTCGGCGACCTGAGCGGGCTGATATCCCGGCTGGCCGGAAAGATCGATCCCACGGGCGAGCTCGAGGACGGGGCCAGCCCCCGGTTGCGGACCCTGAGGCGGCAGGTGGCCGGCCTGAGATCCCGCATCTGCCGTTCATTGGTCGACCTGCTGCGGGGAGGAGAGAAGACCGCCTCACTTCAGGATGAGGTGGTGACCGTCCGAAACGAGCGGTTCGTCATCCCGGTGCGCACCGATCGCAAGAGAGCTTTTCCCGGCGTGGTCCACGGGAGCAGCTCCAGTGGATCGACCCTCTTCATCGAACCGTTGCAGAGTGTCGAACTCAACAACCGGCTGATCCAACTCAAGGAACAGGTCGCTGAAGAGGTTCTTCGCGTCCTTCGGGCGCTGACCCAGGCCATCCGGCAGCAACTGCAGGAGTTGCAGGCGGCGGCCCGGTTTGTGGGCGTCCTCGATTTCAGCTTTGCCAAGGCTCGCTTCTGCCGGAAGTTCCAATGCACTTTTCCCGAGCTCGACGCAGGGCCGGTGCTCGAGATCGACGGGGGACGTCACCCCCTGCTGGAGATGCACCTGAGGGAGCAGGGACGGGAGATCGTTCCCGTTTCGGTGAATCTGGGGGAACGCAGCCAGGTCCTGGTGATCAGCGGTCCCAATGCCGGCGGGAAGACGGTTGCCCTCAAGACCGTCGGCATGCTGACCCTGATGGCGCTTTCGGGAATTCCCGTTCCCGCCGCCTCGGCCCGGATCGGCCTGTTTCGGCAGGTGTTCGCCGATATCGGCGACCGCCAGTCCATGACCGATGACCTGAGCACCTTCTCCGCTCATCTCGGAAAGATTCGCGGCATCCTGGAGGAGGTCAGGCCTCCGGCGCTGGTGCTGCTCGACGAGTTGGGTACGGGCACCGATCCGGGCGAGGGGGCCGCGCTGGGAACCGCCATCCTGGAGGAGCTCCGCGCCCGAGGCATCCTGACCGTGATCACCACCCACCTCAACGGGCTCAAGAGATATGCCTTTCAGACCGAGCGGGTGGTCAATGCCAGTGTGGAGTTCGAGCAGGCCGACCTGCGTCCCACCTACAGGCTGATCCAGGGGATTCCGGGCAACAGCAGCGGGATCGACATGGCCAGCCAGCTCGGACTTCCCGAACCGTTGGTAGCCCGGGCCAGAGGACTGGTTTCCGAACCGGAGCGGGAAATTGCCGGATACGCTCGGGCGCTCGGGCGACAGCTCACGGAGGCTACCCGGCTGCGGAACCAACTGGAATTGGAACAGGCAGGGCTGAAGGATCGGAGGGCGGAGCTTGAAAAAAAGCAGCGGGAACTGGCAGAATCCAGGAGCCGGGAGATTGCCCGCTGCCGCAAGCAGGCGCGCCAGCGCTTCGAGAAAGAGGCCTCGCAACTCCTGGCGGGGATCCGGGACCGGTTTGAACAAGCCAGGCTGCGAAGCGAAGTGCGCAGAAGGTCCAGGGACCTGGAAGAGGTCCGGGGCAACGGCTCACGGCCGGCTGAAGGCGCCGGACCCGGGTTGCCGCAGAGAGAGAAAGCCCCCAGCGGGGGAATTCGAGCCGGGGTCAGGGTCAGGGTGTCCCGTCTGGGTTCGATCGGCACCATCACGGGACCCAGAGGAGAAGGCTCCTGGGAAGTGGAGGTGGGCTCCTTGAAGTGCGTGTTGAAGGGTGAGGAACTGGAGCCCCTGGGGCCGGACAGCGGTCCGCCCCCACCGGCCCGGGGAGGCTCCCCCGGGGTTTCGGTCCGGTTCCAGTCCGGGGACCTGCCCTCCAACGAGATCAACCTGGTCGGGTGCACGGCGGACGAGGCCATTCGGAGGGCCGACAAGTTTCTGGACAGCGCGCTGCTGGCTTCCCTGTCTCCGGTTCGCCTGATTCACGGCAGCGGAATGGGCGTGTTGCGCCGGGCTATTTCCGAGTGGCTTTCCGACCAGTCCCATGTTTCCGAATTTCATCCGGCTGCATCCGATGAGGGAGGAAACGGAGTGACGGTGGTCTCTCTCCACGTCTGACCCGAACTGCGGTGGGGCCGGATCCGGTGAGAAATGGGGGCGGGGGTTCCGGTGAGGTGAGCATGAGCTTGGCCGGCGATGGGATAGACCGAGTGAAGAGCGCTGCCGATCTGGTGCAGATCGTTGGCGAACACGTCCGGCTGCGCAAGTCGGGGAGCAACTTCATCGGACTCTGCCCCTTTCACTCCGAGAAGACGCCGTCCTTTCACGTCCACGCGGGGCTGGAATTCTTTTACTGTTTCGGCGGTCACGCCAAGGGAGACGTGATCCATTTCGTGGAGAAGATGGAGGGCTTGACCTTCGCGGATGCCCTTCGATGGCTGGGCGAGCGATACGGCATCCCGATCGACAGCCGGAGTCGCCCCAACGAACGCAAGGCCGGCGAGCGCCGAATGCTTCTTGAGATTCAGGCTAGGGCCGGCCGCTACTTCCGCCGGGAACTGGCCGGCGGCGGTGCCCGGCCGGCTCTACGCTACCTGGAAGATCGGGGTCTGAGCCCGGAGAGCCGGGAGCGGTTCGGCATCGGCTATGCCCCCAGGCGATCGGATGGGCTGCTTCAGGAACTGAGGGCCGGCTATTCCCTGGATCAGTTGCGTCTCAGCGGGTTGATCCAGCGAAGCGAGCGGGATTCCAGCCACTATGACCGTTTTCGCGGCCGGGTGATGTTTCCCATCTGGAACGAGGCGGGTAAAATCGTGGGGTTCGGGGGCCGGGCTCTGGGAGAGGAGCGGCCCAAGTACCTGAACTCGCCCGAAACGCCCCTGTACGGCAAGAGCCGGACGCTCTACGCCCTCAACCTGGCGCGGGAAACGATCCGAAGAGAGGGCCGGGCCGTTCTGGTCGAGGGCTACATGGACTGCATCGCATTGCACCAGGCCGGGATCGGCAATGCGGTCGCCGTCTGCGGCACCAGCCTGACCGAGGACCAGGTCCGGTTGCTGGGCCGCTTCACCAAGAAGGTGGTGGTGAATTTCGATCCCGACGAAGCCGGGGATTCGGCCACCCTTCGATCGCTGGCCCTCCTGTTGCAAGGCGGTTTCGGCGTGCGTGTCCTGGCGCTGCCCGATCGGCTCGACCCCGACGCCTACATCAGGCGCCACGGGGCCGCCGCCTACAGGCAATTGCTGGAGCGTGCTCCCACCGATTTCGAGCACCTGTTGGCACGCGCTCGGGAAAAGCATCCGCTGGAGACCATCGAGGGGAAGGTTGCCGCCATCGAAGAGTTGCTGCCCACCCTGGCCCGCGTCTCCAACCGCATAGAGCGGGAGGAGAAAACCCGGCGGGTGGCCGAGTATTTCCAGGTGGAGGAAACTGCAGTTCGGGCGGAACTGCACAAGGCGGCCGGCGGCGGCCGGCGGAAACCGGAGCTGGTTCGCTCTCGCAAGCCTTCCCTGACTCCGGCCGAGCGGCA
Organism: Acidobacteriota bacterium; assembly: GCA_026706225.1. The sequence continues at coordinate 552 of JAPOZE010000103.1, read as the reverse complement.
ACTGATCAAGGTCATTCTGGACCGCGATCGGGAGGCCGGGGAAATCGTGGAACAACTGGACCGCTCGCAGGTTCACGTGGGAATGGAATCGGAAGCCGTCTTTAGCGCCATGGTCGCTCTCTACAGGAAAGAGGGGCGGGTCGAGGCGGAGCGCCTGCGGGAGTCGCTGCCCGGGGACCGCGAGCGGAACTGGATCAGCGAAGCCGTTTTCGAGGAAGTAGACCAGCAGCAGGTCGACGCTTGCCTGGAGTGGCTGGAACGCAAGAAGGTGGAAGACGAGGTTGTCCGTCTGCAACGGCAGATCGTGCAGGCTGACCGCGCCGAGGACTTTGAACTTGTTGCCACTCTGGTTTCAAAAAAAGCCAAACTCATCTTGTCCATAGCCGGCTAAGGGCGCTCACGGTTGCCCGGGCCTGCAGGGAGCAGGATGAGAAAAGGGATGGTCATGTCCAACATGGAAGAAAACGACACCATTGACAACCTCGAGCGCAATCTCAGTGTCAGCCTCGAGGACAAGTACGAGGAGGTCAAGCAGTTGATCGAGCTGGGCAA
>JAPOZE010000192.1 GCA_026706225.1 Acidobacteriota bacterium | reverse complement strand
GGCGCATGTTCACCCGGGGCACCCTGGACTACCCGGTGGAGCGCACCCTGCTGACCAGCGGGGCCCTCTCCTTCCTGATGGAGTCCTGGCACCGCGGCCAGGTCCGCATCGAGACGCCCATGCTGAACATCGCCTACCGGGCACCCCAAGCCTCCTACTATGCCCGCGGCCGGGGGTCCTGAGATGAGAGCCCCCGGAATCTACGCCAACCACACCCGACTCTTCGACCTGGTGGGGCGCCGCGCCCCCATCGTCAAGGTGGCGGGCGGTTTCGGGCGGCTGACCGGGCCGCTTTTCAGCCGCATCGGCTACCTGCTGTTCAGCGACTCCCTCGGCGGCAGGATCTGCCGGTGGGCCATCCCCCCCTGGGAAGAGGAACCCCTGGGAGGCCGGCTGACCACCTATCGGGTCTGCTCCGGTGAGCCCCAGGGAATCACCTTCGACCACCAGGGCAGGCTGCTGATGTGCGAAAGGAACCCCGGCAGGGTGGTTCGCCTGGAAAAGGACGGAAGCCCCACCGTGCTGGCCGAATACTTCCGCGGCCGTCCCCTGGGCGCTCCCGACGACCTGGTCTACAACATCGACGGCAGCATCTTCTTCAGCGCCACCCCCGCTCCAGAGAGCTTCCAAGTTCGCCGGCCGGGAGACCGCCAGGACGCTGCCTCCATGCCCCGGCCGGCCGTCTACCGCGTCCCCCGCTCCCAGGTCCCCGGCCCCATCCGGCTGGAACGGGCCTCCGGGGAATGCGTCCGGCCCACCGGCGTGGCCCTGGGACCCAGGCAGAACCGGCTCTACCTGGCCGATGCCCGCCAGCGGAACATTCGAGCCCACCCCATCCGGGACGACGGCGCACTGGACAGCGGCCGGGTCTTCGCCGAGTTCCCCTCGCGGGACCCTGGAATCCCGGGCGGCCTCAAGACCGACGAGCAGGGCCACCTCTACGCCTGCGGTCCGGGCGGCCTGTGGGTCTTCTCCCCCGAGGGCGCCCACCTGGGCACCATCGTCACCCCCGAGCCTCCCACCAACTGCGGTTGGGGCCGAGGCTTCCGGGGCCTCTACATCACCACCGGGACGTCTCTCTATTTCGTGGGAACCAGGGTATCGGGGACTCGAACCTATTGAGGCGCGTCGATCACTTCCAGTAGAGGCGGGAGGCGTTGCCGCCCATGATGGCCCAGATCTCTTCCCCGGAAAGATAGGGGGCGATGCGCTCCGGCCACTTCAGGGCCCTGAGGTAGCCGGACTTCAGCAGCACGTGGGGAAAGTCGCTGCCCCAGATCAGCCGGCCGGGACCGAACTGATCGTAGAGAACCCGCAGCAGCTCGGCGCAGTCCTGGTGGGGATAGGGCTGGCGCGAGCAGTAGTAGGCTCCGGAGACCTTCACCCGGACGTTGGGGAGGTCTACCAGTTGGAGCAGCGGCTGATAGACTGCCGTCCTGGGGCCGGCCCCCACCGGCGGATGGGCCATGTGATCGATGACAACCCGCACGTGGGGAAACCGCCGGGCCAGGGCCTCCACCGAGGGCAGGTGGGCGAACCCCGTCAGCAGGTTCACCACCACCCCCAGCCGTCCGGCCGCCTTCCACAGTCCGAAGGTAGAGGGATGGCCGAAGACCTCGCCCTCTCCGGGCACCTCGGGGCGCATCCTCAGGCCCTTGCATCCCCTCTCGCCGGCCCAGTACTCCAGCCGCTCGGCCGCGTCCGGCTTGCGGGGGTCCACCACGCAGACTGCCTTGTACCGGTCGGGCTCGCCCGCGGCGGCGTCGGCCACGTAGCTGTTGTCCTCCCCCGGATAGAGCGGCTGCACCAGGACCGCACGGTTCACCCCGTACTCATCCATGTACTGGGTGAACAGCTCCAGCGGGACGTCGCACTGGGGACTGACGGTGGTAGCCCCCGGGTCGGGATAGTCGGGCGCCGGCTTCCATACGTGCAGGTGAGCATCCACGATCATGCCGGCCTCCAAATCGACCTATCGAGTGGGGGTGAAAATTCTATGAAAGATCTGTGACAGAGGCAAGAGGGGCAAGGTCAAAAACCGCATAAAGGACGGCGCCCCGGGGAGGGTTGCCGCCGCCGCGTTCGCGGCTCAACTCACCTGCGTGACGTTTCCCGATGGCTCCCCCCAATTCCCCTGTTGACGCCTCTCGGCCGGCTTCCTTAACATGGGTGGCTTCGCCCCGGCCGGAGACCTGCCGGGGCCGCCAGCTTCCATGCGCATCGGCATCGACATCGGCGGGACCTTCACCGACATCGTGTGCGTCACGCCCGGCGGGTCGCTGCTGGTGCGCAAGGTTCCCTCCACCCCCGACGACTACAGCCGCTCGGTGCTGGAATGCCTGCCCGGCCTCTTCGCGGAGGCGGGGTCGGGACCGGGCCAGGTCCAGGAAATCATCCACGGGACCACGGTGGCCACCAACGCCCTGCTGCAGGGCAGCGGAGCCCGCACCGCCCTGATCACCACCCGGGGGTTTCGGGACGTGCTGGAGCTGCGGCGCATCCGCATGCCCGAGCTCTACAACTGGGACTGGGACAAGCCGCCCGACCTGGTCCCCCGGCGCCTGCGCCGGGAAGTCCCCGAACGGGTGGACGCTCAGGGCAGGGTGATCCATCCCATGGATTGCCGCCAGGCCGAGCAGGCGATCGACGAGATCGCCGCCGCCGGCATCGAGTCGCTGGCCGTCTGCCTGATCAACTCCTACGCCAACCCGGAGCACGAGGAAAGGCTGGCCGACCTGGTCCGGCAGAAGCACCCGGACCTGCCGCTCAGCCTTTCCAGCCGCATCCTGCGGGAGGTCCGCGAGTACGAGCGCACCGCCACCACGGTGGTCAACGCCTACGTGCTCCCCATCGTGCAGCGCTACGTCCGGTCGCTGCAGGCGGCCTTCGCCAAACTGGGCATGGGGGCGCCCCTGCTCATCATGCAGTCCAACGGCGGCGTGATGACCGCCGAGGCCTGCCGGCGCCAGCCCGTCTACATCATCGAGTCGGGCCCGGCGGCCGGGGTGATCGCTTCCCGGGAGCTGGCCAGGCGCATGAACCTGGACAACGTCATCACCTTCGACATGGGGGGCACCACCGCCAAGGCCTCCATCATCGAAGAGGGCGCCCTGCAGATCGCCGCCGAGTACGAGGTGGGCTCTTCGCTTTCCAGCGTCAGCCGCTTGATCAAGGGCGGCGGGCACCTGATCCGGATTCCGGCCATCGACGTGGCCGAAGTGGGCGCCGGGGGAGGCAGCATCGCCTGGCTGGACGCCGGCGGGGCGCTGAACATCGGGCCGCGCAGCGCCGGGTCGTCACCGGGGCCGGTCTGCTACGACCAGGGGGGGACCGAGGCCACCATCACCGACGCCAACCTGCTGCTGGGCTACATCAACCCCGAGGGACTGGTGGGCGGCGGTCTGCCCCTCAACCGCCGCAAGGCCGAGCAGGCCCTGTCGGAACAGATCGCCCGGCCCCTGGGCCTGGACCTGATCGAGGCGGCCTACGGCGTGCACCTGCTGGCCAACTCCACCATGATCCGGGCGGTGCGGGCCGTCTCCACCGAGCGCGGCCGCGACCTGAGGGAGGCCGTCCTGTTCGCCTTCGGCGGCAGCGGCCCCATCCACGCCTGCGGCATGGCGGGTTCGCTGGAGATGAGCCAGGCGGTGGTGCCCCTGCATCCCGGACTCTTCAGCGCCTTCGGGCTGCTGTCGGCCGACATCGAGCACCATCGGGTCCAGACCTGTTATCAGGACTCCCGCACCGCCGACCTGGAACGGCTCAACCGACTCCTGGAGCGCATGGAGTCCGAGGTGAGGGGGCTGCTGAAGGAAGAGGGCTTCGCTCCCGGCGAGATCCGGATCCTGCGAAAAGCCGACCTGCGCTATTCCGGTCAGTCCTTCGAGCTGTCCCTGCCTCTTTCCGAGGGTCCCCTGGACGCCGGCGCCATCCGCCGCCTGGAGGAGGCCTTCGACGAGGAGCACCAGAAGACCTACGGGCATCGGGCCCGTCCGGGGGAGGCCTACACCCTGGTCAACCTGCGCCTGATCGGCCGGGTGGCGCAGCGGCGCAGCCTGCTGGGCGACGGGACGCCCGCCGGCGCGGCGCGGGCCGCCCACTCCTGCCGCAGGGCCTACTTCGGCCCCGAGCAGGGGTGGATGGAGTGCCCGCTGCCGGCCAGGAGCGACCTGCAGAGCCCCTGCCAGGGCCCCCTGCTGATCGACGAGTTCGATACCACCATCGTGGTCCCTCCCGGCTGGCAGGCCCGGGCCGACGGCTCCGGCAACCTGTCGCTGCAGGTGGCCGAACCCTCCGGCGAGGGAGACCGGCCCGGAAAGGTCCTGCCATGACCGCCCAACGCGATTCCAGGGTCGATCCCATCACCCTGGGCCTGATCCGAAACACTCTCAGCAGCGTGGCCGACGAAATGGCCAACACCGTGATCCGGACGGCCTACTCCACGGTGATCCGGGATTGCATGGACTTTTCCACGGCCCTGTGCGACCGCGAGGGCCGGATGATCTCCCAGGGGGTCACCATCCCCTTCCAGTTGGGATCCATTCCCTTCGCCCTGGAGTCCACCCTGAACAAGTACCGGGGCCGGGTCCGGCCCGGGGACGTGTTCATCATGAACGATCCCTTCGACGGCGGCATCCACCTGCCCGACATCTTCATATTTCAGCCCGTTTTCCAGCGGGATTCCCTGGTGGGTTTCTCGGCGGTGGTGGCCCACCACCTGGACGTGGGCGGAAGGGTGCCGGGCAGCGCCGCCTGCGACAACACCGAGATCTTCCAGGAAGGCCTGCG
>JAPOZE010000179.1 GCA_026706225.1 Acidobacteriota bacterium | reverse complement strand
GGAAGTGCTTCAGAGACTCACCTATTTCTCTTCGGATCCGCTTCCGCTGTCGGCGGTGCTGCTGATCGACCGCACCCTGAACGCCCAGGCCCAATCGAGGCTGGAATCCACTCTGCTGGCCCTGATCGAATCTTTCAGCGCCTTCGATGAAATATCCGTTTTCAAGTTCGACCACACCCCGGACAAACTCCTGGACTTCACTTTGGACAAGAGCAAGGTCCTGGAAGCCTTGAGAACCAGGATTAAATGGGAGCCCAATTCACCAGGTGTGTTGAGTGGACCCTTTTCCCGGAAAACGACCCTGGGAGGCATTGAGCTCGACAACGCTCGGGGTACGGTGCAGCCGCCCAAGACCTGGAACACCCATATTCACGACGCCATGTTCGCTGCCGTTCAGGCCTTGCGACGCCGGCGCTCCCGTGAACGTCGAAAAATGATCCTCATTATTTCGGAGGGCAGGAATGCCCCTGGCAACCGCAACTCCTACGAGGACACCCTCGAGGCCCTTCTGAGGGCTGAAATCGTCGTCTACGGGATTACTCCGGTGAGATCCGTTCTCACTGGAGGCGCTGTCGCCAAGTACGCCAACGCCACCGGGGGAGAGATTCTCTTTCCGTTCAAGTCCGACCGCCTCGCCAAAACCTTTCCGATAATCACGCGATCCGCCAGAAACCAGTACGTGTTGGGTTACATTCCCAACACCTTGCCCGACACGGTCTCCTTCCGCAGGATCCGGGTATACGTGGAGAGCAATCGAATCAAAAACCTCAAGGTGAAGAGCCGAAAGGGCTACTACGCCGTTCCCGCCTTTTAGATCTTTTCTTATTCCCCTTATACGCCTCTGGCCTCCGGGTCCCAGATGTACTTGTGCATCTGCAGTTGCAGGCGTACCTTCAGGTTGTCCTCCAGGAGCCATTCCGCCAACTGCCGGGGGGGCAGCTTCTCGAACACGGTCGAGAAAAGGACCGAACAGCGGTCGGTGAGTTGGTGCTCCTGCAAGGCATTTCTGGCCCACAGGTAGTCGGCTCGATCGCCGATCACGAACTTCACTTCGTCCCGGGATTGAAGCTTGGCCAGGTTGCCGTAAAGGTTGCGTTGCGATTCTCCGCTCCCGGGACACTTCAAATCCAGAATCTTGATGACCCCGGGATTGACCCGGCCGACATCCAGGCTGCCGCCGGTTTCCAGCAGGACCGTGTAACCTCTGCCCACCAGTTCGTCCATGAGCGGGAAGACTTCCTCCTGCAGCAGCGGTTCTCCCCCGGTGAGTTCGACCAGGGGACAGTCAAAAGACCCTACCTCCCGCAGGACCTCCTCAACGGTGTAGTCCTTGCCCTCGTAAAACGCGTACTCGGTGTCGCACCAGGAACACCGCAGATTGCAGTAGGTCAACCTCACGAATACGCAAGGCAATCCCGCATAGGAGGACTCTCCCTGGATGCTGCGATAGATCTCGTTGACCTTCATTCCGGGCGGATCATGAATAAACGGGGGTTGACCACGAGGTTAACCGCGGGCGGGAATCGGACAGCACGGGGGAATTGCGCCTAGCGAACCTCCAGCTCGCTGTCCAGAAACCGGGGATCGTCACGCCACTTGGGTCTCACCTTGACGAACAGATCCAGATAGACCGGCTTTCCCAGCAGGCGTTCAATGTCCTTGCGGGCCGCGGCGCCGATGGTCTTCAGCTTCTGTCCCTGGCGTCCGATGACGATCTTCCTTTGGGATTCTCTCTCCACGCAGATGTCGCAAAAAATCCGAACCCTGGACGCCTCTTCGTCCTCTTCGAACCGCTTCAGAACGACGATGGTGGAATAGGGAAGTTCCTGCTCGGTATGCCTGACCACCTTCTCCCGAACCATTTCGGCCGCCAGAAAGCGCTCCGGAGAATCGGTGAACTGGGAGTCGGGGAAATAGGCCGGTCCCGCCGGCAGGACCTTCAGGATCCGTTCCAGCAGCAGGTCCAGATTGTCCCCCTTCAGGGCGGACACGGGGATAATCTCGGCGAATTGGAACTGCCTGGAATAGAAATCGATGAGGGGAAGCAGCCTGGCCTTGGCCAGCAGGTCGATCTTGTTGAGAAGCAGCAACGTCGGCAGCCCACGCCGCTTGATCAACTCCAGGAGGTAGCGGTCGCCGGAGCCGAAGGCGGCGGTGGCGTCCACCATGGCCAGCAGCAGATCGATGCCCTCCAGGGCATCGTAAACCGCCCGCATCATTCGCCGGTTCAACTCATATCCGGGCTTGTGAACGCCCGGAGTATCGGCAAAGACGATTTGTCCTTCCGCCCGGGTGTGGATGCCCAGAATCTTGTGCCGGGTGGTTTGAGGCTTGTTCGAGACGATGGATATCTTCTCTCCCAGGAGGTGGTTGAGCAAGGTGGATTTTCCGGAATTGGGGCGGCCGATCAGGGTGACGAACCCCGATTTGAACCGGGGCTCCTCCGTCCCGGGGATCGAATCTCCGGGGACAAGCACTTGAACCGGGAGGTCTTCCTTGGCTGTCATGGGCGTCATCCCTGTTGCGGAGAACACTCCTCACCCCGGGAGCTGCGGCGGGACGGTTTGCCGCGCAATCAGTTTGCTGATTCTGCGGTGGTCGGCCTCCTGGACCTCGAACCGAACCCCTTGGGTGTCGTACTTCTCCCCTGTGCGGGGGACCCTGCCGAACACCGAGGTGAGGAATCCGGCCACGGTGGTGGTCTCCTCGCTGTGCAGCCTGATATGGAAAAGGTCCTCAACCTCCTCGATGGCCGTATTCCCCGGAATCAGGTAGGAACCGTTGGCGTCCCTGGCCAGTGCCTAACTCTGCGCGACCTCTGCTTCGACACGGATCTCGCCGGCCACCTCCTCCAGGATGTCCTCGATGGTGACCAACCCTGCCACTCCTCCATGCTCGTCTACCACAATGGCCATGTGGGAGGACTGTCGCTGCAACTCCGCCAGCAACTCGGCAACCCGCTTGGTCTCGGGAACGAATTGGATGGGCCTCACCAGGCTCTCCAGGTTGTCGAGGGTCACCGGGGTGTCCCAGATGTCGATCAGGTCTTTCAGATAGACAAATCCCTCGATGTTCTCCACGTGGTCCCGGTACACCGGAACCCGGGAGTGCTTGGTGGAGGTGATCAGTTGCTTGAGCATCCCGGGGGTGGCGTGGACGTTGATGGTCACCATATGGGTTCGGGGAACCATGATGTCCCCGGCCACGGTTTCGCCGAATTCGACCACCGACTGTATGAGGTCCTCTTCTCCCTTCTTCAGGATTCCCTCTTCCTGGCCCACGTCGATAAAGGCCTGAATGTCCTCTTCGATATGCTGCTCCGTCTTTTCCTCCTCGGCCTCGGGAGCATTGAACCGCCGGAAGAGCCGCAAGCTGGACGCAAGCGGATAGGCCAGGACCTTCAGGATCGGGCGTAGCAACCGATAGCCGGGCAGCAGGGTGAGGACCACCCTTTCGGGCTTGTGGAAGGTGCAAATCCTGGGAATCAACTGTCTGAAAATCACCACTACCAGGAACATGAGACCCAACGCCGCCGACAGGGTGGTGAGGTAGTTGTGGAATTGCGAGTGCAGGTATCCCGTCAGGACGATGGCCATGGAAACGCTGCAGACCTGGATCCCCACGTAGATGTCCACCTGGCTCTCCAGGCGGCTGTCCATCAACTGCCTGACCTGTCCCGCGGGCTCCGGCGAAAGTTTTTCCACCATTCGCCGCATGGCCACTTTGTTGGTGCGGCTGAGGCCCATTTCAAAGATCGACAGCAGCGTCAAAACCAGCAGGAAGAGGAGGGCTGCCAGCAGCACCCCAGCCGTGATCATAGGAGTTCTCTCTGTAGCCTCAGCTCCTTGCGGCGCATCTGCCCCTGGTCGAGCTCATGGTCGAAGCCCAGCAGGTGGAGCCATCCATGAATCATGAGCGTGCAGATCTCCCGCTCCAGGGAGTGATTGCGCTTGAGGGCTTGTCGGTAGGCGGTTTCAATGGAAATCATCATATCACCCAGGTAGGGATTGTCAACGCCGGCCGGCTGGGCATCCTGCGCCGGGAAAGACAGAACGTCGGTGGGTTCGTCCTTTTCCCGAAAGAGGCGGTTGTAGCGGCGAATGGTCCGGTCAGTGGTCAGAACAACGCTGAAGTCAACGGCGTCCGCCCTGGCCCGACCGGCAAGCCCCAGGGCGAACCGGCGGAGCCGTTTCAGCGGGACCGCATGCCGGCGCTGGCGGTTGAGAACAAGGACCTCGGGCATCAATGGCGACCTGGCTCAATCATTGGAGTGGCGCCGTCTATTTCTGGTTGGGATCTTCCGGTGTCGGGGCAGAGCCCGGGAGGCCGTCCGGCGCAGACGTGGGAGCAGGCTTCTCCGACTGGTGGGTGTCGTAGGCGCGAACGATCCGTTGCACCAGAGGGTGGCGGACGACATCACCTTCGTGAAAGTAGACGAAATCGATTCCCTTGACCTTGGAGACAATGCGGCTGGCCTCCACCAGCCCGGAGACCTTGCCGGGCGGCAGATCGATCTGAGTGATGTCTCCCGTGATCACCGCCTTGGAATGAAAGCCGATGCGCGTCAGAAACATCTTCATCTGCTCCGAAGTGGTATTTTGCGCTTCGTCGAGAATCACAAAGGACTCGTTGAGTGTCCGTCCCCGCATGAAGGCGATCGGCGCAATCTCGATGGTGCCCCGTTCCAGGTAGCGATCCACCTTGTCGATGTCCAGCATCTCGTAAAGGGCATCGTAGAGGGGCCGCAGGTAGGGGTCCACCTTCTCCTGCAGACTGCCCGGCAAGAAGCCCAG
>JAPOZE010000673.1 GCA_026706225.1 Acidobacteriota bacterium | reverse complement strand
ATGCACGCATTTGACCCAGGGCTCCTGAAGCCAGACTTGTCCCATGGCTCGGAGGCTCTGGTCGGAAACCGCCTGGTAGAAGCGTTCGTTCACTCGAAACACCTCCAACTGCTCGCCGCTGAATCTTGCTGCTTCGCTCTCGGCGGCTCCATTCTCATCAACCGCCGCGGGACGAGCCTCGGGTGAGCCACCCGTGGCCCTCGGCAGTCGATCAGGGAAAACCCCATCCGGAACCAGAATCAGCGACAGGCACAGAGCTGTCGCCCACAGGTTTCGTCCGACCGGGTACAAGGCACCCATCTCGTTTCCTCCCATACCTCCATTTCAGTCAAGTCCGGCCCCCGCCCTGCCGGGACGATCAAACACAGGGAAATCTGCCGTTCGCTAATGAACCCGAACCACCAAAAAACACAAAGACCGATGGACCTCCTTGGCTGCGACGACGTCACGGAATGAAGCCCACCCGGGAGCGCGGGCGTCCCGCCCGCACAAATTCTGACATAGCCTCGCCCATTTCGTCGACCTGGATGGACCGGCAACGGCGCCAGGACTCTGCTTCGGCCGGACCCATGCCGTTCCCGCCGGCAGGGTGGCCGGGTGCTGATTCGCACGGAAACTGAGCGGCACGCAACGGGAGCGCATGCGGGCGGGACGCCCGCGCTCCCCGGTGGGGTGCCTCCTCCATCACTCTCGCTCCTCGAGGGCGCTCTCGCCGGCTTGCCGGCCTGCTGTTCTTGACACCCGCGCAGCCCATTGATTAAATTGCCCGCATTGGTTCATGGTTTCTTCAATCCGGGAACGCAACGCCGGGATTGTCCTTGCCGGTCCGTCTCCCCCCTTCAAGCGAGGAAGAGTGAATGAGTTCCGTCAACAACGTCGATCGGTTCCGGAAGCGCCTGCAGGACGGCAGGATTTGCGTGGGGACCTCCGTTTCGCTCACCGATCCCATCGTCAGCGAGCTGGCAGCCGAGGCGGGTAACGACCTGGTGTGGATCGAAATGGAGCATTCCTACCTCGATCTCCGGGCACTGCTGGGGCACCTGGCGGCGTTGCGGGGCACCCAGGCAGCGCCCATCGTTCGCGTCGCCTGGAACGATCCCGTTCTGATCAAGCCGATCCTGGACCTGGCCCCGGCCGGCATCGTGGTGCCCATGGTCTGTTCGGGCGAAGAGGCCGCCAAGGCCGTAGCCGCCTGCCGCTATCCACCCCAAGGCGTTCGTGGATTCGGCCCGATCCGCAACATGTACGGCATCGAGAGCATGGAAGAATACCTGGCCATTGCCAGAGAGCAGATCATGGTCTTTGTCCAGATTGAGCACATCCAGGCGGTGCACAATCTGGACGAGATCCTGGCGACTCCCGGTCTGGACGGTATCGTGATCGGCCGCAACGATCTGACCGGCTCCATGGGCAAGCTCGGCCAGCACAGCGACCCGGAAGTGCTCCGAACCATCGACAGCGTATTCGCCAGGGTTCGTGAAACCGATCTCTTCCTGGGAGCCTCGATCGGATGCAACCTGGAAACGGTCAGGGACTGGTATGGAAAGGGAGTTCAATGGTTTGCCCTCGGTGACGATGTGGTCCACTTTTTTGAGGGAGCCAAGGCCGTAGCCGATGAGGTCCACGCGCTGGGAGAAACCCCGTAACCCGCCCGTACTTCCTGACGGGGCGCTGGGTGCATTATGAAAAGGGCTTTGTTTTCGGCACCTTCTCTACGTTTCTTGAAGCATCGTCTCTCGAAAGCTGTGTCCGGTCCACGCTCCGACCGGACGTACGGGCCGGACCCCGAGAAGAATTCTCTCAACGTTCGGTCCGGTGGCCCCGGGAGTACCGCAGTGCGGTTATTCCTTGTCGCAGGCCTGCTCCTGACCTGTATCGGCGCCGGCAGCGCTCAGCAGCGGGCGGACACCAATCCCCACACCACTCCGGAAGACGTTGCCGCCGGAGGCCGCATCTATCGCTCCCATTGCGTCGAATGCCACGGCCGCGACGGAACGGGCGGCCGAGGTCCGGACATCACGCGGGGAGACCTGCGCTACGGAAACAGCGACGCCGAATTGGCCGACATCATTTCGACCGGGATTCCGGGCACCGCAATGCCGCTGTTCTTCTTCAACGGCAAGCAGCTCTGGCAGATTGTGGCGTTCGTCCAATCGCTGCAGCGAGACGAACCCAAGCCACCGGGAGACCCGGCCGCCGGCGCCGCTCTTTTCCGGGGGAAGGGCGGCTGCCTCGCCTGCCACATGGTCGATGGCCAAGGCGGACGCCAGGGCCCGGACCTGACAACCGTCGGCGCCAGGCGCTCGCTTCGCCACCTGCGCAGCGCCATCCTGGAGCCCAACCAATGGGTATCGCCGCAGGACTGGAAGATTCAGGCCAGGACGAAAGGCGGTGCGAGGGTGGAAGGGATTCGACTCAACGAAGACACCCATTCCCTGCAACTGCTGGACTCTGACGACACGCTTGTTTCCGTGGTCAAGACCGAACTGGAAAGCTATCGACTCATCAAGGCGTCTTCAATGCCGCCCTACGCCGGACGGTTGAGTCAAGGCGAAGTGGATGACCTCGTCGCCTACCTGTACACGCTTCGTGGAAAGGGGTCGTCACCGTGAAAATCCTGTCAACTGTCGCGCTCACTATTCTATGCAGTGGGAGCCTCCTCGGTCAGGTCAGCTACCAGCGGATTCTGAACGCTGACGACGAACCGGGCAACTGGTTGACCTATTCCAGAACCTACAACAGCCAACGGTACAGCCACCTGGATCAGATCCGGAGGGACAACGTAGACAACCTGGAGTTGAAGTGGGTTTTCCAGGCCAAGTCCCTCGAGAACTTCGAGGCGACGCCTCTGGTGGTGGACGGGATCATGTACCTGACCCGCCCCCCCAATGTGGTGGTCGCCCTGGATGCCAGGACCGGGCGTGTCTTCTGGACCTACCACCACAAGGTTCCCAAGGAAGTGAGCGTGTGCTGCGGCCTGGTCAACCGGGGGTTGGCCATTCTGGACAACCTTCTGTTCCTGGGCACGCTGGACGCCCGCCTGCAAGCCATCGACGCCAAGACCGGCTCCCTGGTTTGGGACGTGAAGCTGGCGGACTTCCGGGACGGCTATGCGGTCACCATGGCCCCGCTCGCGGTCAAGGACAAGGTGATTGTGGGCATGGCCGGGGGCGAGTACGGCATTCGCGGTTTCCTGGAAGCCTACGAAGCCAAGACCGGCAAGAAGGCCTGGCGCTTTCACACCATTCCGGGGCCCGGCGAACCGGGGAACGAGACCTGGGAGGGGGACTCCTGGAAGACCGGCGGGGGCTCGGCCTGGTTGACGGGCTCCTTCGATCCGGAGTTGAACCTGCTCTACTGGGGAATCGGGAACCCCGGCCCCGATTGGAACGGTGACGTGCGCAAGGGCGACAATCTCTATTCCGACTCGGTGGTGGCCCTGAATCCCGACAACGGCCGGCTTCAATGGCATTTCCAGTTCACTCCCCACGACCTCTGGGACTACGATGCCGTGCAGATTCCCGTCCTGGTCGACATGGAATTCGGCGGCCGGGAGCGCAAGCTGATGCTCTGGGGGAACCGAAACGGTTTCTACTACGTTCTGGACCGAACGGATGGCCGCTTCCTGCTGGGAAAGGCCTTCGCCCACCAGACCTGGGCCGAAGGCCTGGATGAAAACGGACGGCCCATCAAGAGGGCCGGGGCCGAACCCAGCGTGGAGGGTACCTTGACCTACCCCAGCGTGCAGGGTGCAACCAACTGGTACTCGCCCTCCTACAGCCCCAGATCGGGGCTCTTCTATTTGTCCGCCTGGGAATATGCCAGTGTCTACTATAAAGGCGACCCCACCTATGTTCGAGGGGAGCGCTACATTGGAAGCTTCCCCAGGGGCGTTTACCCGGATGTCATGGTGGACACCGACCCTGGTTACGGCGCCGTGCGGGCCCTGGACCCCAGGACCGGCGAACGCAAGTGGGAATACAAGATGACCAGCGTGACCGAGGGTGGGGTTCTGACCACCGCCGGCGACGTCCTGTTCTCGGGGAACATGGAGGGGCATGTCTTTGCCTTGGACGTCTTCGACGGCAGCCTCCTGTGGAGCCGCAATCTGGGCGGTCGGGTCATCAGTTCACCCATCACCTACCTGGTCGACGACAAGCAGCACTTCTCCATCGTGTCCGGGCATTCCCTCTATACCTTTGTCTTGAAGGATTGAAGGCTCTTCCCCTAAACGGACACTCGCGACCGAGCCAATGCCCCCTGTTCTCCACATCTCCCGAGGAACTTCATGCTGAATGGTATCTTCGTCGTCATCGTCCTGTTTTCCATCCTGATGGCGGCCTTCACGGGGCGCATGGAGATGTTGAGCAAGGCCGTGCTGGAATCGGCCCGCTCGGCCGTCACCCTGGCCCTGGGTCTCATCGGAGTCATGGCCTTTTTCCTGGGCCTCATGCGAGTGGCCGCAGACGGGGGCCTCTTGCGAATCATGGCCCGCGCCGTGCATCCCGTGATGCGGTTCCTCTTCCCGGCCATCCCCAGGGATCATCCGGCCATGAGCGCCATGATCCTGAACATCACCTCCAACCTGCTGGGGCTGGGTAACGCCGCCACTCCCTTCGGACTCAAGGCCATGATGGAACTGGACCGGCTCAACAACGAAAAGGGCACCGCAACCGACGCCATGGTGCTCTTCCTGGCCCTCAACACCTCGGGCCTGGCGCTGCGGGCGCGGGGTGTGGTCAGCCTGAGGGCGGCGGCCGGGTCTCAGGATGCCGCGGGAGTCATGGCATCCAGCTGGTTTGACAGC
>JAPOZE010000698.1 GCA_026706225.1 Acidobacteriota bacterium | reverse complement strand
GCTTTGTGTTATCCGTCGTTTCAGGCTGTCTCTCCCGAGACCATTGAATCCATTCTTGAACTTGCTCTCTGCTATACATGCCGGTCTCCTCCGTCGCCGGGATGGCTGGTCGACTATCCCGAGTTCGCTCTCATACCGGCCTTTCTTGCGGGCGAGCTCCCTGGCGGTGTCTTCTGTTTCCTCAAGGAATACGAAGAATGCATCAAGCTTGTCCAGGTAGTGGCGCCACTCGGATTTTGAAACCCCTTCCCAGGAATACCGCTTCTTCCACAACTGCGCATCGCCGTCAAGATATAGACAAAATCTTCAAGTGTATCGAGGGGTACGTTTTTGGGCGACTTGGGGGCTTTCGAGGTCTTCGTGCTGCAGAACGCGATCAGTTGGAACGGATCGAATCAGCCTGAAGCCCAGCGCCTGCATGACCTTGACCACCGTGGCGAATTGCGGGTTGCCTTGCGGTGAAAGCGCCTTGTAGAGGCTCTCCCGGCCTAGGCCGGCTCTTGCGGCAACCCGGGTCATGCCTTGGGAACGAGCGACATCCCCCAGCGCGGCTGCGATCAACTGCGGATCCCCGTCTTCGAACGCCGCATCAAGGTAAGCGGCAACATCCCTATCATCCTGCAAATGATCCGCCGCGTCCCAACGGAGCGTCCTAATCGGTTTTCGTGCCATCTTCCTGTATCCTCCTCGCCAATTTCTGGGCTTTCTTGATGTCCTGTTCCTGTGTGCGTTTGTCACCACCGACGAGCAAGAGCACCTCCTCGGGACCCAACTCCACGAAATACACCCGGTAGCCTGGGCCATAATCGATTCGAAGTTCTGACACCCCTTCCTCCAGCGGGGCGGACATCGCCGGGATTGCCCAATTGCAATCGCCGAATCCGCACATCAATTCGTGCCCGTACATGTCGGTCCCGAAGCTTCAGGAGCCATCGTGCAAAGGCATCGGTCTGGCGGACTTCAGGCACCCAAGGATTATATCCTACAGGATACAAAAGGCAACCGAGCGAATGAGAGGTTCCGAGGATCGTCGACAATCACGCGTGAGTCAAGCAATGCCCACGGCGCTCAGAATTTCGAGCAACCACAACGTTTCCCTATCAGAAGGCAGAGAGCGGAGATGAATCCCGTGGTGTCGGAACGATATGGTTAGTTCACCAGCCGTGTAGAGGAGTTTCGCGGCTGGTGGCGAGCGGGCAAACGGGAGCTTCCCAAGACGTGCTCATCGGCTTTCGGAGAAGCCCCCGCCGGATGCCTACCTACCGCACCATCAAGAGGACACCACCCGGGACCGCGGGCGTCCCGCCCGCATCCCGTCCCTTGGGTTGCCGCTCGGTTTCCCTGCGATTGGGCACCCGGCCATGCCGGCCAGAACGGCATAGGCTCGGCCGTAGCAGAGTTGTGGAGCCGTTGCCGGTCAAGCCGGGCGGAGCCGATGGCCCAGGCTCTGCCAAGATTTATGCGGGCGGGACGCCCGCGCTCCCGGGTGGGCTGAGTGCCATGACGTCGTCGCAGAAAAGGAGGTTCATCGGTCTTCGTGTTCGTTCGCCGTTCGTCTTCAACAGCGATCGGCTGTTTCTTCCTCCAATGATCCGCCCGGCAAGACAGGGAACTGCCCTTATTCCCGCCAGATCTTCTGGGAATGGGTGGGAACCCCCTCTTCCCCCACCTCCAGCTTCCAGATGGCCCCCGTCTGGCCCTCGCAGACCAGCAGGGAGCGCCTCAGGAAAATAACGTTGGTCGGGAACAGGCCCGGCACCCGCAGGCGGTCGATCACCCGGCCCTCCGGACTCACCACCGCCACCTGGCCCCGCCCGAAGAGGGTCACGTAGAGGTTGCCGCTGGAGGCGAAACGGATCCCGTCGGGTCCGACGCTGCCCTCGAAGCGAACGAATTCGCGCAACGGCTCGGCCAGGGTTCCGTCGGCAGCCAAGGCCGCCCTTAGCACTTTCCCGGTGGTCGTTTCCACCACGCAGATCTCCTTGCCGTCAGGGGTGAAGTCCAATCCGTTGGTGAACTCCAGTCCGTCCGCCAGAAGTTCGGCCCGACCCGATTCATCCACCCGGGAGAGGGCTCCCTCCGGCCGCCCGCGCCAGGCCCTGCCGGGGTCGGTGAAGTAGATCCGCCCGTCGGGTCCCAGGGCGATCTCATTGGGCCCCCGCAGCCGGCTACCGTCCCGGTAGCGACCACAGAACTCTTCCAACCCGCCGCCGGCATCGGCCCGGAAGATCATACGTTTCTGGTTGTCGCTGATGAAGAAGTGTCCTTCGGGGGCGACCACCACCCCTTGAGGCTTGCCTCCCGTGGAGAGGAAGCGGCTGACTTCCCCGCCGGGGGAAATCCTGGAGAGATGCCGGGCCCGGCAGTTGGCCACGAACAGATGACCCTGCCGGTCGAAGGCCGGACCCTCGGCCATGGAGAGACCCCGGGCGAAGAGCGTCGGCTCCTTCATTTCCCGTGCCAGGGAAGGAGTTCCCAACCACTCCTGCCGGGCCCGGGTTCGGGGGAGGGGAAGCTGCACCTGCCTGCCGCCATAGGCCGAGAGTTGGGCGGCCTCCATGATCTCGACGCAGCGCAGGCCGTCCCAGCCGGTCAGCACCGGCTGGGCATCCCGGCCCACCCAGGCGGCAAAGCTCTCCAACTCGGTGCGGTAGGCCTGCTCGAAGCCGGCCTCGTTGTCGAATCGGAACCGTTGGGCAGGCTCTCCCCTGCCCTGCACGGTCACCGTGGTCTCGACAGGATCGTAGATGAGGTCTCCCCGCTCCAGGACGAAGTGGACCCCGAAGGCATGGCGGAAGGTCCGCTGCGGAGACAAGGGGCTGACCTGCAGGGTGGCCACCGTGCCCGATTCGAACTGAATCAGGAGGGCCAGGGCGTCCTCGAAATCGGTGCCGTGGTGGGTCTTGACCGGACTGCGGGCAAAGACTGTTCCCACCTCGCCGCAGGCGTGCCTCAGGAAATCCAGGTCGTGGACCCCCGCGTGAAACAGCAGGCCCCCGCCCGTCTCCCTCCGGGCCCACCAGTCCCAGAGCTCACGGCCGTAGAACCCGTTGACCTGCACCGCCAGTGGCCGGCCGAAACGCTGGCCGCGGACAATCTCGGCCATTTTGAGGTATTGGGGGCGCAGTCGCCGCTTGTGGCCCACCATCAGCTTCACCCCCTTGGCCTCGGCGGCCTCGATCATGGCGTAGCATTCGGCCACGTTCATGGCCATGGGCTTCTCGCAGAAGATGTGCTTCCCGGCTTCGGCGGTGGCGATGGCCATGGGGGCGTGCAGGTGGTTGGGAGTGAACAGGGCCACCGACGGCGCCTGGCATTCCTCCAGGCAACGCCGGAAAGAGGCATGGGCCGGCACCCCCAGTCGCCGGGCCAGGGGCAGGGATTTCTCCTCATCCGGGTCGCAGACGGCAGCGATCTTCAGGCACGGAAGCCTTGCCATCAAGTCGGCCATGTGCTGACCGAAGCTGCCGCATCCCACGATCGCAATCGATACGGTACTCATGACATTTGCCCTCCCTGGCGACCCGCGCTGACGGGCGGGCGGCCTCGACGGCCCGCCTTGACTTGCCCCCGGACAACACCAATAATGAGTGGCTCCCTACGGGAGTGTCAACCGGCCGCCGGTCGGGTTGTCACCCGGCCGGCCATCATCCTCGAACCGGCCATCGGGGTTTCTTTTGCCATCCACTTGGGGAGTCGACCATGAAACTTAGAAGGCTGGGAGCCAGCGGCGTCTCGGTTTCGCCGATCTGCTTCGGAACCATGCTGTTCGGGAACCCGACCCTGGAGAAGGAAGCCACCCGGTTGATGCACCAGGCCATCGACAGCGGCCTCACCTTCATAGACACGGCCAGCTCCTACGAGGGCTACAACCGCAGCATCGGGAGTGCGGGAGGCGTGGCCGAGGAGTACCTGGGAAGGATCCTGAAGGGCAAGCGCGACCAGGTGGTGCTGCTGACCAAGATCGCCAACGCTCTGGGGCCGGGCCCCCACCAGAAGGGCGGATCCAGAATCCACCTCCAGACCGAGCTGGAGAATTGCCTGCGGCGCCTCCAGACCGACTGCGTGGATATCCTGATGCTCCACTGGCCCGATCTGGAGACCCCCTTCGAAGAGAGCCTGCGCACGCTGGATCTGTTCGTGAGGCAAGGCAAGATCCGCTACTTCGGGGTGTCCAACTACCTGGCCTGGCAGATGTGCGAACTGCTGTGGCTGAGCGACCGCAACGCCCTGGAACGGATCATCGCCTATGAGCCGCCCTACAGCATGCTGCGCCGGGACATCGAAATCTCCGAAATCGGTTTCTGCAACAAGTTCGGGGTCGGCATTACCCCCTACCAGGTGCTCCACGGCGGCTGGCTCAGCGGCAAGTACCGGCCGGGAGAAACTCCCGCCGGCAGCCGCCTGGCGGAAGCCCCCGGTTGGATGCGTCCGCTTTCAGGCGCCATCTGGGAGAGAATCGACGTGGTCAAGGGCCTGGCGGCAGAGCTGGGGGTCAGCCTGGCCGAATACTCCATCGGCTGGGCCTTGAGGCATCCCGAGATCAGCTCGGTGATCCTGGGCATTCGCAATCAGAAACAGCTCGAAAGCTCGATCCGCGGGGCCGAGGTGGAAATCCCCCAGGAGCACCTGGACAAGATCGACGAGCTCTTCCCGCTGGCCATGGATCTGCGATGGAACTTCGGGGGGCCCAAGGTAAGAGCCTGGGTGTAATGTTGGCTTCTCACCATTGAGCCATTGGAATAGAGGTCAGTTCTCATGCAAGCACTGAAAATTGCGGCCGTGGCCATGAACGGGCTGCTGGGCCAGG
>JAPOZE010000697.1 GCA_026706225.1 Acidobacteriota bacterium | reverse complement strand
AGGAGACCTTGCTGTCCGATTCGTGGCGGATGGCTTCCTCGTAGAGCTGGGCCGGGGAAAAGTTCCGGTAGATTCTATGGACCTGAATGCCGTGGGATTCGAGGCTGAAACCGTTCATGGGCGGCGGTGAGTCCTTTCGCTTTCAGCAGTATTGGCGGACGGAAATGGGGCTTGGAGCCGACCTGCCAAGCAGCCAGGGATGCCTCGAAGCTCGATGAGGCCGGCGTTTGGTCGGGCTACAGCGAGGCTTGATTCCGGCTCAAGCCTTGGAAAGCGAGACCACCTCATCTTCCATCACCGGGTCGTACTGGCCGTCGCGGGCCGCGCCGGTGCACTTGGAACGATGAAAGAAAGTCGCCTGAGCCTGGCCGGCATTCTCGGCGCGGCCGTTCCAGGCCTTCAGAGTGGTCTCCTGCAAGGCCCTCCCATAGGAGAAGCTGAGCTGCCAGGGCGAGGGCCCCAAGGCGTTCATGGCCTGCAGGTTCTCGGTGGCCTGGAGCGGGGTCTGGCCGCCCGATAGGAAGACGACGCCCGGCACCGCCGCCGGGACGCTCCGCCGGAAACAGCGAAGGGTGGCTTCGGCAACCTCGCCGGGGCCTGCCTGCACGGGGCACTGCTTGCCTGAGATGACCATATTGGGCTTGAGCAGGATGCCCTCCAGGTGAACTCGATGCCGGTGCAGTTCGAAGAAGACCGTGGTGAGGGTGTCGGCGGTGACCTCCTCGCAGCGCTCGATGGTGTGACTGCCGTCCATCAGCACCTCGGGCTCGACGATCGGCACCAGTCCGGCTTCCTGGCAGAGGGCGGCGTAGCGCGCCAGGCCTCGGGCATTGCCGTCGATGCAGGTGCGGCTCGGAATCCCCTCGCCGATGGTGATCACCGAACGCCACTTGGCGAACCGCGCCCCCAGGTCGCGGTACTCGGCAAGCCGATCGCGCAGGCCGTCCAGCCCCTCGGTAATCTTCTCCCCGGGGAAGCCGGCCAGGGCCTTGGCTCCCTTGTCCACCTTGATGCCCGGAAGCACACCTTTCCCGGCCAGGATTTCGCACAGGGGAACGCCGTCGGGCCCGACCTGGCGGAGGGTTTCGTCGAACAGGATCACCCCGCTGATAAAGTCCTCCATTCCCGGGGTGGTGAACAACAGGCGGCGGTAAAAAAGGCGGTTGGGCTCGGTCGATTTCACATGAATGCTGTCGAATCGCTTCTTGATGGTTCCCGAGCTCTCGTCTGCAGCCAGGATTCCCTTGCCCTTCCGAACCAGGGCACGAGCGGCGGACTCAAGTGTGGCCGTATCCATTTCCTTACCTCCGGGGTTGTGGGGCACTACTGAATAAGTGTGAGTTAAAAGGTGTGATGTGAAGCAGTTACCGGTCCAACCCGCAAGACCTGCTTCGCGGTTGTGGCTTGGCAGCTAGTATAAACCAGTGTGGGTTTCGATCCAAACGGGGAAAGTCAATAGAGGAGGCCCACCAGCGCACCCGTCATGCAGGTGGACAGGGTTCCGGCCACGATGCAACGCAGCCCCAGGCTGACCACGTCGGCCCGCCGCTCGGGGGCCATGGTGCCCAGGCCGCCGATCATGATTCCCAGACTGCCGGGGTTGGCGAATCCGCACATGGCATAGGTCATGATCACCAGGCTGCGCGGGGACAGGGCGTCGGGGGAGAGCCGGCTCAGGTTGATATAGGCCACCAGCTCGTTGATCATCATCTTGGTGCCCATCAGTTCACCGGCGGTCCAGGACTGGCTCCAGGGAATCCCCATGAGCCACACCATGGGCGCGCTGACGATTCCCAGGATGCCCTGCAGCGTCAGGGGGCGGGAGGCGCCGAGGGGAAGGGCCCCCAGCACCAGGTTCACCAGGTGAATGAGGGCTACCATGACCAGCAACATGGCCACGATGTTGATGAGGAGTTGAACGCCCCGGAGCGTGCCCTTGGTGATGGCGTCCATGGAACTGCTGAACGGTTCGGGTTCAACTAACTCCCCCGAAGTTCCCGGACCGGTCTCGGGAATCATGATCTTGGAGATGACTACGGCGGCCACCGCGTTGAGAAGGGAAGCCGTCAGGATGTGACCGATGACGTTGGGAATCATGTCGGACAGGATGCTGGCGTAGAGCACCATGACGGTGCCGGCGATGGTCGCCATCCCGCAGGTCATGACCGTGAACAACTCGCTGCGGGTCATCCTGGCCAGGTAGGGTCGGATGAAGAGCGGAGCCTCCACCATTCCCAGAAAGATGTTGGCCGAGATACCCAATCCCTCGGCCCCTCCCAGACGCAGCGTCTTTTCCAACACCCGCGAGAACCCCTTCACCACCAGGGGCAGCACTTTCCAGTAGAAGAGCAGGGAAGAAAGGGCGCTCATCAGGAACAGCAGGGGGAGCGCCCGAAAGGCAAACACGTAGGTGTAGGAGGGCTCCTTCTCCTCAAAGGGCGGTGGACCGCCTCCCAGGTAGCCGAAAACGAAAGCCGTTCCCGCCTGGACCGATTCTTCCAGGGCCAGGATGACCCGGTTGAATCCCAGAAAGATCTCGCCCGATCCGGGGACCTTCAGAAGCAGGACTCCAAGGGCCAATTGCAAGGCCAGACCCAGGCCCACCAGGCGCAGCGACACTCGGCGCCGATGCTCGCTCATGGCCCAGGCCAGTCCCAGGAAGACTGCCAGACCGATGGCGCTTTGAACCAGCATTGCCGCTCCTTTGAAAGCAGGAATTCTATGGCTCGCCGGCTTGGCGGGTCAAGCGGGCGTCAGGGCGGAACGGTTCCGGCAAAAGTAGTCCTGTCGCCCTTCCCGATTTCGTGATAAAGAGAAGGTGCTGGTCAGGGCGCCAAAGGGATCGTAGGGAAGCCGATTGACCCCGTTGGTGCTGCTGCATGAGGACAGGCCGGAGCGCACCCGGCGCGGCCTGTTCCTGCAAAACCTCAAAACAGGGACGATAAGTTATTGACATGAAACGGGCTTTGGTAATGTCACCAACGACCCGGTGAGAAGTGCGGGCTAGACCCGTTCCGCAACAAAGGAGGACAAGACCGATGAAAACCTCGACCTGCCGAGTTGTCCGCTCTTTCAAAGACCGCCGCAACTGGCTCAAGGCCGCCGGACTGGGAATCGTGGGCGCAGTTCTGGGCCGACCCCTTGCGGCTGCCGGAAAGCACGCCAAGAAGTCGGTTCAGCTCCACATCTATATTGAAACCAAGGCGGGGATGGGCAAGAAGCTGGAGAAACTCTACCGGGACGCCTATGTCCCGGCCATCAAGGTGCAGAAGGGCTTCCTCTCGACCCGGCTGCTGCGCCACTACGAGTCTTCGACCATGTACGAGATCGACATCGCGTTCGAAACGGAAGCCCAACGGGCGACCTGGGCGGTTTCCAAGGAGCACGAGGAGGCCTGGCCCAAGATCGAGGCGGTCGGCGCCAAGATCACCTGGCAGGGCTTCGACGTGCTGGCCTGAGCCGTCCTTTGGGCCGATGACCGCTTTGTTTCGATTGTGCCGGCCGGCGCCCCGAACCGGGGGGGCCGTCAGGAATCGGCTTGCCATGGGCTCGTCCCGGTTCGGCCCTTGGAAGCTGCCCGGCAACGCCGGGAGGCCGGGTTTAATTTCTCACCCGGTTGTGCTTGAATACTGCCATGGCTCACATCAAGCAGACTCCGGAACAACACGAAGTGGTGGTGATCGGATCGGGCGCGGGCGGCGGAACCGTCGCCCACGTCCTGACCCGAATGGGGATTCGGGTCACCTTGCTGGAAGCCGGCCCCATGCTGAACCCGTTGGTGGACTTCAAGGAGCATCTCTGGCCCCACGACGTGGATCATCGCGGCGCCGAGGAGGGCGGAGGCGTCTATTTCGGCCGCGGGGAAGCCTTCGGCCATTTCAACGCCAGCGCCGTCAAGGGCGGGTGGACGCTGGAGGGGGAGCCCTACACCGTGGCCAAGGGCAGCGACTTCCTCTGGTTCCGGTCTCGCGTGGTGGGGGGGCGGACCAACCACTACGGCCGTATCTCGCTGCGCTTCTCCGACTACGACTTCAACCCTCACGACCGCGACGGCCTGGGGACCAACTGGCCCATCTCCTATGAAGACCTTGCCCCCTATTACGACAGGGCCGAGGCCTTCATCGGAGTGACCGGCACCCGGGAAGGGATCCGCAGCGCCCCCGACGGCGTTTTTCAGCCGCCCCCGCCGCCCAAGGCCCATGAACTGGTCATCCGGAAGGCCAGCCACAAGCTGGGGATACCCTGCATCGCCATGCGAAGGGCCGTGATCACCCGGCCCCTCAACGGGCGGCCCGCCTGCCACTACTGCGGGAAGTGCGGGCGCGGCTGCCTGACCGCCTCCAACTACTCTTCCAGCCAGGTGCAGATCTTTCCCGCCCTGGAGACGGGCAAGCTCAAGATCATCCACTCGGCCATGGCGCGGGAGATTCTGACCGACGCCCGCGGCAGGGCCAGCGGGGTGGTCTACATCGACAAGGAGAGCCGCAGGGAAAAGCGGATCGCCTGCCGGGTGGTAGTGGTCGCGGCCAGTGCCTGCGAGTCCGCCCGCCTGCTGCTGAATTCCCGGTCCAACCTCTTTCCCAACGGCTTGGCCAACGGCTCCGGGACCGTGGGTCGCTTTCTCATGGATACGGTGGGGCTGGGCATGGCGGGCTACGTCCCCAGCCTGGAGAACATGCCCCGATACAACACCGACGGGATGAGCGGGGCCCACCTCTACATGCCCTGGTGGCATTGGGAGGATCAGGCTCGATTGGGATTTCCGCGCGGATATCACATCGAAATCGGCGGCGGCTACAACATGCCCAAGGTGGGGA
>JAPOZE010000426.1 GCA_026706225.1 Acidobacteriota bacterium | reverse complement strand
GCCGTCCGAATGCTTGGATCGAACATCAGCACGCTCTATATTGCCGTTCTGAACGGCCTGGGAAAGGTTGAGATCTCCCTGCGAATCCTCACCTGGTGGACCTTGTTGGATTGGGTCCTGGCATTGATACTCTGTTCCCGGTTCGGTTTCACAGGGGTGGCCGTGGCCTACGCCATCGGCGTGATTCCCATCGCGGCCTGGCTGGTCCTTCAACTGAACAAGCTGGTGAAGGTGGGCCTGTTGCAGACTTTCCTCTTGCCGCTGGCAGTCAGCGGAGCAGCAGCCACCGTGGTCTGGCTGACGAAGGGCCTCATCCAGCCCTCCTGGCTGAGCCTGTCCGGTTGGGTTGTCGGGGGACTGGGCCTCTATGTCCTGTTATTGCTGGCGATTGAGGGCCAATCCCTGCTGGGGGACATTCGAGTGTTTCTGACCACCTTGGCCCGAAGGGGAGATGTAAACTGATAATCTTGTGCATCCTGTGCATCCATGTTCAATAATCCGGGAGCCGGGATTCACGGGACAGGGTTCTCGTTCCCGGCAGGCCATGAAGATTTGTGGTTTCACGATGGTTTGATCCGCTCCGTCGTGGGGGCGCAGCGGGTCGACTAACCTCAGCCAACCGGACAGACAAGTTCACGCGATTCCATGCAGAGAATCCTTCAAATTTCCCTATGGCTCACCCGATGGAGCGAGCGTTGGATGCCCAGTGCATTCTCAATCGCCGCCGGACTGACCCTGATCGTCTTCCTGGCAGGTTGGCTGGCAGGAGGGACCTCTTTGCTGAACTGCGTCAGGTACTGGGGAGACGGATTCTGGGTCCTGCTCGAGTTCGGCATGCAGATGTGCCTGATGCTGGTGGCCGGCTACCTGCTGGCTTCCTCGCCCCTGGTCAAGCGCCTGCTGGACCTGCTGACTTCGCTCTTTCACACTCCCAGGAACGCCATCGCCGGCCTGGCGCTGCTCTCCATGGCCCTGAGCTGGATCAACTGGGCCCTGGGGATCGTGGGTGGGGCCGTCTTGGCCCGCCTGCTCGCCCGGAGGGTCCCTCAGCTCGACCTGCGCTTGATCGTTGCCGTAGCCTACCTGGGCCTGGGGTGCACCTGGCACGCCGGCCTTTCGGCCTCGGCGCCACTGCTGGTTGCGACTCCGGGACACTTTCTGGAGGCTGAGATCGGCTTGATTCCCACCGAATTGACGATATTTCACCCCTTCAACCTGCTCTTGACGGTGGCGGTCGTGATCAGCCTGACGTTTCTGGTCTGGCAATTGGCGCGCTGGACAACGCTCTCCCCCGAGCAAGCGCTGGCACAGCGAGCCGGCCTGGGGAACGCCGAATCCGCCAGGCCGGCCCCGGCGCCCAGCCAGAAGCGGCTTTCCCTGGCGTCCGTTCTGGATCGCGGCTATTGGCTGAACGGACTGCTGGGAGCCTGCGGGCTCACCTGGGTGGTGACGACCTGGTTGGACAACCAGCTACAGGTAACCTTCAACAGCATCAATTTCCTGCTTCTGTTTCTGGCGATCGCGCTGCATCCCAGCCCGGACTCGGTCGGCCGTTCGGCAAAGGAGGCGGTCACCTTCGTTCACGGGATCATTCTGCAGTTCCCCTTCTACGCGGGAATGTTCGGCATCATCAAGGGCACCGGGCTCTCCGAGATTCTGGGGAACGCCTTTGTCTCGATTGCCTCAGCCAGGACGCTGCCTCTGCTGGTCTACTGGTATTCGGGCATCGTGAACTACTTTGTGCCTTCCGGGGGATCCAAGTGGGCCATAGAGGCTCCCTACCTGGTGGCGGCCGCGGAAAATCTGGGCGTTCCCATCAACCAGGTGGTTCTTGCCTACGCCTGGGGGGACATGGCCACCAACCTGCTCCATCCCTTCTGGGCACTGCCCCTCATTACGGCCACCGGACTGGAATTTCGGGAGATCCTGGGGTACGGGATCGTTGTTTTCTGTTTCTACTTCAGCCTGGTCAGCCTGGCCTTGTGGTTCTTTATCTAGCCCCTGTTCCATGGCGGGAGGTTTCACCCTTGGGTACCGACACGTCCGGCGACAACCCCGGAACCGGCGATTCCATGTCCCGGCGCTATCCGCCGGCTCCGGTCTGTGCGGTCGGCGCGCTGATCTATCGAGGAAACCGGATACTCCTGGTGAGGCGGGGAAAAGCCCCGTCCCTGGGAAAATGGTCGGTCCCCGGGGGACGCTTGCGTCTCGGAGAGACCCTGGAAGCTGCCGTCGTCCGGGAAACCCGGGAGGAAACCTGCCTGGCGGTCCGTCCGATGAGAGTCGGCAAGGTGGTGGAGCATCTCCTGAGGGATGAGCGGGGCGACATCGAATACCACTACGTGATCGTGGACTATGTCTGCCAGGTCATCCAGGGCTCGCCGCAGCCCGCCAGCGACGTCAGCGAAGTCCGGTTCGTGGAAATTTCCGAGCTGTCTCAGTGGGACATGACCGAAGGAACGGCCCAGGTCATTCGTGAGGTGTTTGAGGAGGAAACTCTTCAGGGGCCTTTTTCCGGGTTACCTGGCGCATGAATTCGATCCAGATGGGGAGGGCTGCCCTGCCTCCCGTTTCTCCTTTGCCCAGCGACCGCTTCTGATCGAAACCCACCCAGACGCCACAGGTGAGGCTGGGAGTGAGGCCGATGAACCAGGCGTCGGTGTAGTCGTTGGTCGTTCCGGTCTTGCCCGCGACCGCGCGATCGAGGACACGGGCCCGACGGGCCGTTCCCTCCTCGACCACGCTCTGCAGCAAGGTCACCATGGCTCTGGCCGTCTCCCGGGAAGCCACGTCGCTCGCCTCGACCAGTTGCTCCTCCCGGGTCGCCCCTTCGTAATCGGTGACCTTCCGCAGGTAACGGGGTGTCACCCGAACCCCATCGTTGCCGTAGGCGCTGTAAGCCGAAGTCATCTCGAGCAGGGTCACCTCGGCGGCGCCAAGCGCCACCGGCAGATAGGGAGCCAGGCCGGGACCGGAGATGCCGAATCGCCGGGCGGTCCGGAGGACCTGGTCAATGCCGAATCGGTCGGCCAGCCTGACTGCGGGGATGTTGCGGGAGCGGGCAAATGCCCGTGTCAAGGTAATCGAGCCTTCAAACTTTCCGTCGTAGTTGCGGGGACTCCAGGTTCCATCGCTACCGGGAAAACTGATGGGAGCATCCTCAATCAGGTCCTCCGGCGCCATTCCCTCTTCCAACGCGAGCGTGTAGACAAACGGCTTGAAGGCTGAACCGGGTTGCCGGTAGGCCTGGGTGGCGCGATTGAACTTGCTCCGTCCGAAATCATTCCCGCCCACCATGGCCTTGATCTCTCCGCTGGCGTTGTCGATGGCTACCAGCGCACCCTGCACCTTCGGCCTTCCATTGGTTTCCGGCCCTCGCCGGCCGTGTCTCCGATCATAGGCCTCCAAGCCGCCCGCCAGCGCCTCCACGGCCGCCGCCTGCATATCCAGGTTCAGGGTGGTGTAGGC
The DNA here is from genome assembly GCA_026706225.1 of Acidobacteriota bacterium. The sequence goes on along the minus strand of JAPOZE010000426.1, from coordinate 1,376 downwards.
TCTCAAGCCTCTCTCCCTGACTGTCCGAAATCCGTAGGTTTCCGCCAGGTATTTGCGAACCTCCTCGGCAAAGTAAGGGGCCAGTTTGCTTTCCCGGGAGGCGATTTGCAGTCCCAGCGGCTCTTGGCCGGCCGCCTCCGCCTTTTCGCGGGCGATCTTCCCCTCGGCCACCATGCGTCGAAGCACGTAGTTGCGGCGGACCCTTACCCGCTCTTCCATCCGCATGGGAGACCCCAGGTGGGCGATGGCGGGAAGCGCAGCCAGGACGGCAATCTGATCCAGACTCAGATCCTTCAGCCTCTTGCTGAAATAGAACTGAGCAGCCGCCTCGAACCCGTAGGTCCGGTGCCCGAGCGGCACCTGGTTGCAATAGAGCGTCAGTATCTGGGACTTGGTATAGAAGCGTTCGATTTGAATGGAGAAGAGGAATTCCTGGAACTTCCGTTTGAAGCTCTTTTCGGCGGTCAGGAAACAGAGCCGGCTCAGTTGCTGGGTAATGGTGCTGGTGCCCCGGATCCTCCCCCCTCCCATGGCCGCCTTGACCACGGCCCGGGCAACACCAGCCACATCCACTCCCCAGTGGCTCTCGAAGTTCTTGTCTTCGGTAGCGATGAGGGCATCGCGAAGCCGTTTGGGAATTTCGTCGTGGCCGATGACCACTCGGCGCTCCAGTGCAAAGGACCCGACCGTTCTTCCATCGTCCGAATAGAGCTCGGTGATGACATTGGGACGGTAGTCCTGGAGTTCCTGGACTCGGGGCAGATCGCTCCTGTAAACGATCAGCAATCCACCGAGCGCGCCGATTGCGATCGACAGGAACAACAGAAAGGCAAAGACCAGGCGACCCAAAACGCGACGGTCCCGGAAACGGAAGGAAAAGGAGGCTGGAAGCGGCATTGGAATATCGAAATTCCAGGCAAGACGACGCCGGAAGAGAACCGACCCCGGTGTCCTGTCTCTGATACCAGATTACCATCTCGGCGGAATGTTATGGGGTTCGACTAACGGTTATTTGACAGGCAGGCACTCAGATATTATATTCTGTCCGCCTGCGCAAAGCTTCGCGCAAGTGCCATAAGTTACTGATTTTACAAACGATTATTGAGGAGGATCTCAGACCATGAGCAAGATCATCGGCATCGATCTGGGTACGACCAATTCCGTCGTGGCCGTGATGGAGGCAGGCGAGCCAACGGTCATCACCAGCCCCGAGGGAAGTCGAACCACTCCTTCGACCGTGGCCTTCGCCAAGGGAGGCGAGCGGTTGGTTGGACAGGTCGCCAAGCGGCAGGCAGTGACCAACCCGGAGAATACGATCTATTCCATCAAGCGTTTCATGGGGCGCAAGTATGCGGAAGTGAACGAGGAGATGAAGA
>JAPOZE010000616.1:2244-4863 GCA_026706225.1 Acidobacteriota bacterium | reverse complement strand
TCGGATTGCCGGTCAATTCCATCAAGGTCAACACCGGCCGCTCCCCCGACTACCCGCGTTCCGGCCCCTCCGGCGGCAGCACTACCGTCGGCGGGGTCTGCGCGGCCACCCGGCGGGCCTGCCAATTGGCCCTGGAAGAACTCTTCGAAAAGGTGGCGCCCAGGCTGGGGGCGGAGCCGTCTGAGCTGGAAGCCGCCAGCGGCCGCATCCGGGTCAAGGGAAAGCCCCACAGAAGCCTTTCCTGGAAACAGGCTGCCTCCCGGCTGGGGGTGACGCCTCTGGAAGTGACCGGCAGGAACATCAGTGCCAGCCGTCGAGCCTCGGACGGAAAGCTGATCGATTCCGGCGTGGCCGGAGTGCAAATGGCCGAAGTCTCGGTGGACACGGAGACCGGAGTGGTCAAGATGAAGAAGTTCGTGGCCATTCAGGACTGCGGCCTGATCGTCAACGAGAAGCTGGCCGACAGCCAGGTGTACGGGTCGCTGATCATGGGGATCTCCTCGGCATTGACCGAGGAGCGCATCATGGACGAGCGAACCGGATCGCTCCTGAACGGCGAGATGGAGTTCTACAAGCTGGCGGGCCTGGGCGATATCGGTCAACTGGTCGTCGAGATGTGGAAGGACGCGGAGCAGGATGCCCGCGGAGTGATCGGGCTTGGGGAACCCCCGGTGATCGCGCCGGTCGGGGCCATCGGCAACGCCGTGGCCAACGCCATCGGCGTGCGGGTGCCGCGGGCGCCCTTCATTCCCAGGCGCGTCCTGGCGGCACTGGAAGAGAAAGGAGGGCTCTACGCATGAAGGCTTTCGAGTATGCCAGTCCCACCACCAAGGAACAGGCCATCCAGTTGCTGGGAGCCCAGTGGGAAGAGGCCGAGGTCCTGGCCGGCGGCACCGACCTCCTCAGCCTCATGAAGGCCTTTGGCACCACCCCCAAGCGGGTGGTGGACATTCAAGGCATTCGGGAATTCCAGGGAATCGACTACATTGCCTCCGCCGGCCTGCGCCTGGGAGCTCTGGCCACCCTGTCGGAACTGATCGACCATCCGGCGGTCCAAGAGAACTATCCTTCGCTGGTGCAGGCAGCCGGCGGTGTCAGAAGCCAGCAGATCCAGAGCTTCGGCACCATTGGCGGCGACCTTTGCCAGCGGCCGCGCTGCTGGTATTTCCGCAACGGCCTGGGGTATTTCCCCAAGGACGCCTCCGGTCAGGACCTGGTGCGGCAGGGCGAGAATCAATACCACGCCATCCTGGGCAACTCGGGAGAGGCGGCCTTCGTCAGCGCCTCCAGCCTGGGCCCGCCGCTGATCGCCCTGGGCGCCACCCTGCGGATTTTCAGCAAGGACGGTTCGCGCGAGCTGCCCGTGGCCGAGTTCTTCCGCACCCCGCAGCAGGAATCGGATCGCGAGACGATTCTGAAGCCCGGCGAGATCCTGGGAGAGATCCATGTTCCCGCGGCCGGACAGGTGCTCAACGCCACCTACGAGGTTCGGGAAAAGGAAGCCCTGGACTGGCCTCTGGTCACGGCCTCGGTCGCACTGAAGCTGAGCGAAGGCAAAGTGGAGCAGGCCCGCATCGTCCTGGGTCACGTCGCCCCTGTCCCCTGGAACGCCGTCGGGGCGGCCAAGGGCCTGGTGGGCAAGGCGATCGATGCAAGCACAGCGGCTGAGGCAGGCAGCGCCGCGGTTGCGGGGGCCACACCTCTGAGCAGGAACGGATACAAGGTTCAACTGGCCCGGGTGGCTGTGAAACGGGCGATTCTCAACGCTGTCATGGGAGGGGCATAGCCATGGCCGGACGATTTGAAGGGTACGAACATGAAGTCTGCAACTGCCTGCGCTGGAAGAGCCTGTTCTACGAGTCGGTCCCCGATCCCACCGTGCCTCCGGCAGGCGACGACAACTACTGGTGCGCGCTGACCCAGAGAATCCTGGGGCCCGACGAGCACCTGGTGGAGCCCGAGAGTTGCAAGCTGGGGCGAACCTGCTTTCGAGGAGGCTTTTAGGCAGGCGCCGGACCCGCGGAAATTTGCCCGATGGGTGCGGTTGAGTTGCATCTCGCCCCCATACTATAATGGCGGGGACGAGGGAGTCAGGCACCATCCACCGGAGGGACAAGCAATGAAAGCAACCATCCTCTTGGTCTTGATCCTGGGTTTGGCCTGCCCGGGCTGGGCGGCCGTCATCTCGGGTGACTATGTGGAGACCCGCAGCGCCAATGTCTACACCGGGCCCTGTGTGGCCAATGCCGAGTCCGGTCTGACCGGCGATCAGGCCATTCTGGCCTGGCGGATCCGAAAGGGAAGCTGGCAAGGAGTAAAGCTGGACGGCCTGGGCGTGGTGGGCGTCACCAAAGCCAAGGCCACCCTGGGCGATCCTTACGGCAATCCCTATCCCGCCAAATCGGTGCTCATCGTGGATGCCCGGGCCAACCCCCGGCAACGCGCCGCATTGGAGGCCTTCGCTCAAACCATGGCCCCCGAACTCCTGCGGAACGTAGAGAAGGTGGAAACCGCACCCATTCACCTGGCGCTGGGAGAGGGCGAGGCCCACGGATCGGCCGAGCTGCAGGCCGGCAATCTGGCCAGAATCAAGGCCCGGCCCATCGGAGCCAAGGACCA
>JAPOZE010000616.1:0-1791 GCA_026706225.1 Acidobacteriota bacterium | reverse complement strand
GAGATCGCCGATTCGGGTCAGCCCGCCTCCCCGGAAGCCGTATATCCGGGGTTCCATTCGGGAGTCCTGCTGGGGCTGATGAGGTTTCCCGAGGGTGGCACCGACTATCGGGGCCTTCCTTTCGGGAAGGGAACCTATACCATGCGCTACGGCGTGATTCCCCAGGATGGGAACCACGTGGGAGCTGCGCCCATCGTGGACTTCGTTCTGCTGATTCCCCTGAGCGAGGACACCCGGGCGCCGGACGCCCACCTCAGTTCCGAGGAGCTGGTGGAACTCAGCAAGAAAGCTTCCGGGACCCACCATCCCACCGTCATCAACCTGGCCTTCCCTCCCGACTCCGTGGAGCGCCCCCTGCTGGAGAATGACGACTCCGGCCACTGGATCCTGTCGCTGCCCCTGAATCAGAAAGCCGGCGAGCCATTGCCGCTGAGTATCATTGTCCACGGCCAGGCCGCCGGATAGCCCCCGCAGGCCGGGAAGTCGTTTCCCTCCGCCTGGCCGCAATTTTCAAGTTGCCATGGGTGCCGACTTCGTTGCATGATTTCGGTTCGTTTGGGCTGACCTCAGTTTCGGAGAGTATGCCGTGATCGAGAAAGGGACCGAAGTTGCCGAACCCCGGGGCAAGCTGGGAATTCTTCTGCCCGGGATGGGCGCCGTGGCGTCCACCTTCATTGCCGGAGTCGAGGCCATTCGCAGGCAAAAGGCTCCGCCGATCGGTTCCCTGACCCAGATGGGAACGGTCCGGCTGGGCAAGCGCACCGAAAAACGGGTGCCCTTGATCAAGGATTTCGTTCCCCTGGCATCGCTGGATGACCTGGTCTTCGGCGGCTGGGACATTCACGGGGAGTCCTGCTACGAGACGGCCGTTCGCTCCGGGGTGCTCGACCCCCGGCAACTGGAAGCACTGCGTCCCCACCTGGAGGAAATCCGCCCCTGGAAGGCGGTCTTCAGCCGCAAGTACGTCAAGCGCCTGTCGGGACGCCACGTCAAGAGAGCCGCCAACAAGCGCCAACTGGCCCTGGAGGTCATGAAGGACATCGAGCAGTTCCGGGAGTCCCACGACCTGAGCCGCCTGGTGATGATCTGGTGCGGCAGCACCGAAGTCTTCCTGAAGCCCAGCGAGGTCCACTCCAGTCTGGACAAGTTCGAAAAAGGACTGGAGGAGAACGATCCCAGGATCTCCTCCAGCATGATCTACGCCTACGCCGCCCTTTCGATGGGAATCCCCTATGCCAACGGGGCTCCCAATCTGTCGGCCGACATCCCGGCCATGCTGGAACTGGCCAGGAAGAACAAGGTTCCCGTTTGCGGCAAGGACTTCAAGACCGGGCAGACGCTCATGAAGACCATCATCGCTCCCGGACTGAAGTCCCGGCTCATCGGCCTGGCCGGCTGGTACTCCACCAACATCCTGGGCAACCGGGACGGCGAGGTGCTGGACGAACCGCAGTCATTCAAGACCAAGGAGGAAACCAAGCTTTCGGTGCTGGATCAAATCCTGCAGCCCGGCCTCTACCCCGAGCTCTACGGGGACTATCACCACCAGGTGCGCATCAACTACTACCCGCCGCGTGGAGACAACAAGGAGGGATGGGACAACGTGGATATCTTCGGGTGGCTGGGATACCCCATGCAGATCAAGGTGAACTTTCTCTGCCGGGACAGCATCCTGGCGGCTCCCCTCTGCCTGGACCTGGCCCTCTTTCTGGACCTGGCCAAGCGCGCCGGAATGCACGGGATTCAGGAGTGGCTGTCCTTCTACTTCAAGAGCCCTCAATGCGCGCCGGA
>JAPOZE010000669.1 GCA_026706225.1 Acidobacteriota bacterium | reverse complement strand
CTGCTGATGGATCTCGGCGAAGGCGACCAGGTCGCGGCGGCCTGTCTGATCACCCACCAGTCGGAGCAACTGATGGACGGTCAATCCACCGTGGTTCACTGACCGATCCGACGCCAGCCCGCATCCAATCGACCGTCAAGCAGTTTCCACCCGCGCTTTCCTCCGGTTCCACTTCAGGTACTTCCTCCGCCGGAAGGACTGCACGCCCATGGCCGTGACCACGGTGCCGTAGTAGCCCAGCATGACGTCGCACTTCAGCGTCTCCCCCAGTCGAATGGCATTCTGCAAGTTTTGATGATGCAGCCGGATGTCCTCGCCTCCCGTCCTGCGGTAGACCTTGGACCAGGTCTCCTGAGCCCTCAACTCACCCGGCTCAACCCGGTCTTCCAGGCTCTCCGACTGAGGTGTGATCACGAAGCCGTCCCTGGTGAAACGGAGGGTGGCCTTGTGCCCGCGAATCACGTGGGCCACTTTGAAATCGTTGGCCATGGAGGAAATCAGGGCCACCGTGGGGCCGCCGGGGTAGTCGCAAAGCATGTTGAAGGTGTCGGGGATCTGGGCGACGCTGTTTGTAAATTGCCAGGTCCCGCCGCTGGCAACCACCCGATCCGGGAAAGTCAGCCCGGCCGCCTTGATGATTCGGGTCACGCGGTGGACGAACAGGTCGGTTGCGACACCGCCGGAATAGTCCCAGTAGCGTCTCCACTGGAAGAAACGGCGCGGGTCCCAGGGGCGCTTGGGGGCCGGTCCCAGCCAGGCCGCCCAGTCCAGATTGGTCTGCGGATTGGCGTCCGGGTCGATGTCGTAGGCCCAGAAGTCGTCGCTGTAGTTTCGGGAGTAGTCGATCTGGGCCAGGACCAGTTTGCCCAGCACTCCCTCCCGGATATAGCGGCCGGCAACTTCGTAGGATTCGTCCGACATGCCCTGCACCCCTACCTGCAGTTTCAGCTTGGAGCGCCTGACCCGCCGCACCACCTCCTTGGCCTGCCGGATGGTCTGGGTCATGGGCTTCTCCAGGTAGATGTGCTTGCCGGCATCCAGGGCGTCCAGAGTCATACGGTGGTGCCAGTGCTCGGGCGTGGCAATCAGGACGTAGTCCAGCTCCTTTTGGGACAGAAGGGTCCGGTAGTCGGAGTAGGCGGTGCCGCCGGTCAGAGCGGCGGCGGCATCCAGGCGTTTGCGAAACACGTCGCAAACGGCCGCCACCTTGACATTGGCGCTGTCCTGCATGCCCAGCAGGGCCTTCATGTGGGAGTTGCCCATGCTGCCGCAACCGATGACCCCGACCAGAAGGCGCTCATTGGCGCCCGGAATGGCCAGGGAGCTTCGGGCGTTCCAGGCCGGGGCCAAGGCGGCGCCCATCCCCAGTTGTCTGAGAAATCCGCGGCGATCCACTCCCGTGTCCTTCATGATGATCTCCCTCCTTGGCTGATCGCAAAATGGTTGACCGGTCGCCACCTCCGGGTCAGGCCGTTGACGGGGTGGCGGCACCGGAAGGCCGCAGCAGGCATTCCAGGTTGCCGGAAAAAATGAGCCGTCTCTCGCGCGAGGAGACCCCCAATCGATCCAGCGCCGCCCGCTGAGCCAGGTAGATGTCGTTTCTCCATCCGCGGGGAAACACGGTGGAGTCGCTCCCAAACAGCAGTCGCTCGGGCCCGAAGGCTTTCTCCTCCAGCATGGTGCCGAAGACAGTCTCCAGATCGGTGGGCGCCGGCCCTTGCTGCATCCAGGAGTTGGAGCTGGAGGTGTCCAGGTAGAGGTTGCGGGTTTCCCGGGCGGCTTCCAGCAGGCCTGCCAGGAGGCCGCATCCGAAGTGGGGAACGATGAAGGGGACCTCCGGAAAGGCTCGCAGGGTGTTGCCCAGGCGCCGGGGGTCTCCGTAGCTCGGCCGGATGGCGCCGCCCCCCCCGAGTTTCTCCTGGATGACGATTCGCAGCGGGCCGACGTGGACGAAGACAATCAGCCCATGCGTTTCGGCCAGGCGGCAGGTTTCCAGACAGGCCGGGTCGTCCGGATAAAACCGGTGCATGGCTGGAAAGAGCAGCAGCCCTCGAAGCCCTTTGGCGGCTATGTCGGCGGTGGCCCTGCCGGCCTCGGGGTCCAGCGGGTTCAGCACCTGGAAGCCGGCAAACTTGTGCGGAAAGGCGGCAACCGCCCGGGATACAGCCTGCTGCTCGCCCGGGACGCTTCCGAAGAGGAAAGCGCGGGAGACCCGGTGTCGATCCATCTGCGCCGCCCACAACGCGGCCAGGTCTTGCGGCTCCCCGGGCGGCAGCGAGATGCCCAGCCGTTGCGCCACCCGGGCGGCGGGATCCTCGAGTGTCCGGTACTCGGCGGACTGCCGCGCGTAAAAACAGAGCACCTCGCGGCTGAAAAAGTGGAGGTGAGCGTCACACAGAGTTTCCATGGGGGCCATGATAATGGGTGTCCTGTCTCGGAAAAAGATTACCACGGGAACAGGCGCGCCGGAAGGGCGCTTCAGCCTGCCTGTGCCCGATAGGCCAGGTTGCGGAACGGAGGCCAGGGGGTGTGAATCCTGAAAGGCGTCAGGTTTCGGTAGCCCTGTTCCTGGAGCAGGGTGACCAGTTCGGCCGCGCTCCGGAGCTTGTGCGAGCCGCTGCCCCGCAGGATGGTGCGATTGATCGGACCCCAGGCATAGGGCCTGAACTCCCACAGCACGAACCTTCCTCCCGGACGCAGCAGTTCCTTCACCTGGGCCAGCACCTGGCGCAACTGCGGGTCGGTCAGGTACTTTGCCACGTGGGAGAGCAGGACCACATCGAAACTTTGGCGGCGGAAGGGCATCTGCAGGGCGCTGGCGACCATAAAATGGAGCGACGGCCGCCGCGACTCCTGTCCTTGTCGGGCTCGCCGCACCATTTGGTAGGAAAGGTCAATCCCGAAGTAGGGCTGCTCTGCGGCGACGCGACGTTGGCTGGCAGTAAGGATTCTTCCCAGGCCCGACCCGACCTCCATCACCCGATCCTCCGGGCGCAGGGCGGCGGCCTGGATGAAGCGGCCGGCGTAGACCGTCCCGCTCAGGCTGAAGACCGTCCGCCCCAGGTGGGAACGCAGGCCGGTGCCGCCGATCCAACGGTCGTAGAAGGCTTGAGCCCGAGACTCCGACGGGCTGAGATGAAGGCCGTCCCCGGATCCACTGCCGTTGGGACGATGAGGGCGTTTCATGGGGAGCGGGAAACCAGAGCTTCAGGCGTTTTTGGGGAAAGCCAGCCAAAAGAAAGAAACAAACCCGTATTGAACAGGGAAGAAGACCCTTTTTCGCCAGCGCTACGGCCAATTACAGGGATTAGGTTTCGGAGCAGGTCCTCGCCGGCGTGCTGTCGCAGGGACGCCGGGCCTAGTAGTGTTTCAGGTTGAGATTGGCTGCGGCGATATCGGTCACATCCACGACCGCCGCGGCGTTGACGCCCATGGCGATGGCGATCGTCTCGCTGATTTCTTCCTTGGTGACACCCAACTTGAGGGCCTTCTTGATGTGGCCCTCCAGGCAGCCCTGGCATTTGGCCGTCAGCGATGCCGAAATCGCGACGAGCTCCTTGGTCTTGCGGTCCAGTCGGGATTCCTTGTAGGTCTCCGAGTAGAATTCGAAGTAGATCCTCTTCATGCGCGGAGCCAGCATGCTGTAGCTTTCGATCCTGCGAGCCGGCTCGTTGTGGTGAGAAGGCGTGGGGGCGTCCTCCGAAGTCCGGTCAGTCTTGCTGTTCAAGTGCCAACTCCTTTGTGGGGGTTCGGGATGCCGTGGTCCGTCCGAGTCGGAATCCAAGGAATTTTATAGCATCGAAGCGGTCGATTCCGAAGCGCTTTCGGAGGCCGCTCGTGCGACAGGGATGTCCGAGCGGCGGCCAGAGCCCCCCTGCGCCCGAGTTGCATGACTATTGACAGGCAAGGGGCAAATCCCGATAATGCCCCTTACCTGTATGAGACCAGTTAAGGAATGCTCTTTGTCGGCCGGCCAGGAAAGGGCAAGGCCGATGAAGTGTCGTTGGGAGGACATCATGTCAAAAGTCGCATCTTTGGTTCTGGCATTGTTGCTGGGGTTGGGGTGGACCGCCGACTCGTTGATCGCGGCGCAGGCGCCGGCGGATCCGAACGCAAAGGCCCGGAAGGAATATGCCGTGCTGGACAAGGCGTTGAAGGCCAACGGTTGGAAAGCGAAGGCCGATGCGCTGCGGGCATTTATCCAGGCCCACCCGGACTCGCAGTACAAGGACTACGCGCAAAAACAAGCCCTGGCCGCCCAGCAGCAGTTGGTGGTGGAGCTCTACCAGAAGAAGGACATGGCTGCGCTGGGTCCCGCGTCGGAGCAGTTGCTTCGAATGCAGCCGGGGGACGAAAATGGACTGGGAGGCGCTCTGGAGGCCTTCTACGCCGCCAAGAACTACGCCAAGGCGGCCAGGTACGGGGAGCAGCTCTACGCCAAGAAGCCCACTCCGGGCATCGCCGCGGCCTTGGCCGACTGCTACGACAAGCTGAAGGACGGCAATAAATTCGCCACCTATGCCCGGACGGTGACCGAGGGGAAAAGCGACAAGGAGGCTTTCCCCTACAACATCAAGCTCTTCGATCACTACTCCCGGCGCAGGAGCGTCGGCCGCGCGGCCGGCTACGCCCAGAAGATGCTGGCGGCCTACAATGACGAACTGCCGCCCGGCTTTACCGAGGAGAGTTGGAACCAGGTCAGGGGCCAGCTCTATTCAACCATTGGGCTGAACCACTACAATCGAAAGCGATGGCGCCAGACGCTGGTCAACTACCGGAACAGCTTGAGGTTCAAGCCAAGAGATTCCTCGGCCTATTTCCACATGGGAATGAGCCAATGGCAACTGAAGGAGAACCGGGTGGCGAT